>JAAYUJ010000443.1 GCA_012517775.1 Deltaproteobacteria bacterium | reverse complement strand
GAACTGACGCCGCTGGCTACCTGAGCCCGTGTAGGCACCTTCCAGCAGGTAAATCGTCTTTTCGCCAACTTGCTTCATGCGTGCGGCCGGAGCAGGCTGCAGGTTTGGGAGCTCTTTGGCAAGTTGTGCCGTAACTTCGCGCACAACTTTGCTGGCATCCCTTTCCCCGGTTTGGCCAACGGTGCAGGAAACCTGATACAGGCCGCCGGGTGCCGTGATCGTGAATCGCAGGAGGGCAGGGTTCTCCCACCATTCCTCCGTCACAACCCAGCCGACCGGCTTTTCAATCGTGAAAGTGAGATGCTTCGAAACGTACCTCTCCCATCGAACGGTCGGCGGTTTGGTGTTGGATTTCAGGACTTGAGCGGTCTTCAGCAGCTGCAAACTGGCAAGGATCCGGCCGAAGTTGGGCTCTTCGAACCTGAAATCCGTCTTGGGGCAGCTGCAGGTGAGCATCACCTGGTGTTGAGTTCCCTTGACCAGGACAATATCCGTGTGCATACTCACGCCCTGGTTCACGTTCTCCGTCCGCACCAGGAGCCCCTGGAATCCTGCTATGGGAAGCGATTGTCGGTCGAGGAGGCTCATCGAGGGAAGGTTCTCCTTCAGTGTGGGCAGCATGGCATCGAACCATTGGTCGAGGGACCCTGGCTGCAGCGCCTCGGCATATACGAGCACGTTCGCCCGCTCGTCTGGAGAGCTCACCAACGTGGCTTGGTCCAACTCCCGCACTCCCCACTCCGCCGGCAGCGATATACGCCATGCTCCGTTGCGGTCTGTAACGGTCGTCGGCTCCGCGGCGGAAGATCCGGCTGAGAAGCGGACAAAGAGGAGAAACAGCAAAACGAATTTTTGCAGGAAGGAGGTGTTCATGACATCTCCTATTAGGGACTAAAATATTCCAAGAGCAAGCATCGAGTGGCTGATCTGCGGCGCTGACCCTTATTTTGGAGGTCGCTCCAGTATTGATGAGGTTTCAGGCACAGGAATGGGTCGTCGAGTACCGACATAACTGGAGAATCGCAGGTTCTCTTCCGGGATTCAGGGGTATCCCGATGGGGATGGGTTAGACAAGTCGATGATTTCGTGGCCATTCTTGTCACTGACCATCGACCTTGTCGGTGGCTCAAAAAGGGAAAAATCTCAATTCTATTGCCTGTCGCAAAATTACATCGAAATCCTTCTGATCAAGAACTGCGAGAGGCCCTGCTCAGCGACAATGTCGCTGCGCCAAATATGTACGCCCTCGTCCCCACGCCCCACCCACCAGTCATGTTGGTGGCTTTGTAAAAGAGTAAATTCCATTAGTTGCCTATCGTAAAGAGTATTCGGTTATCAAAATGGTCGTTTCAAAGCCTGTAACGCAGGTACCTTCTCTAAGCAGGTTGGAATTCCAATCCCGACAGCCCTTGCACCAAGAAGGCCTCGTGTGGGAAACCCGACGTACGAAGGAGCCGTAACCCGGACTCTGAGAAGTTACTCGCGCAGCTCTTGACCATCCGGTTCTAAACAGTTTTGCAGGAGGCTCGATTGATCTCCTATTGTATGGTGTCGACATCGAAGTAGATGACGGTAGAACTCATCACATATGCTGGCGCCAGATGCATAAGGTAGTAGCTGATTGGCATGCGAATGGCGAAAGCTGGAGCATCCTGAAAGCACAGTGTCGGATCAAATACAAAGTCACCGTTAATCGTATGGATGACTGCGAACTGATGCTTTTCAAATGTGAATGTTTCAAACTGATCCATCCCATAACCCTTCACCGGAGCGGTCTCAAATTGCTTGCCAAACTGGTTGCTCGCCTCAAGCAATCGCATATCAATGCCGATGGCGTTGAGCACAACTTGATAGAGGGCCGAGGCCAGCCGGCAGTCCCCTGCGACGGTTGCTGGGTGCATTAGTCCAGTGAGATCCAAAGTCAAATTAGAGTAATCGCCCGTAACCAGGGTGCCACAGCCCCCATCATAAACCAAGCCCCTCTTTTGAAGCCAGTGGTATATGCCCTTGGTCATCTGATTTCGAATCTCACCCCTATCGGATTTTCCCGCTACTGTGTCGGCAGCGATATCCAGGAGCTCGACCCGCGGCTGCTTGGCGGCCCGAATGGGCGCATTCAGAATGATATAGATGGGAAACTCGGTCTCATGGCTCTTAAACGTGCCTCCTTCCGAGTCACGTATAAACCAGCTGATCTTGGAGATCTTCTCTACACCGAACTGCGATGGCGGTTTCAGTTCGTAGTCCTCTGTCACTGCAGTCTGAGACGGGCTGAAGGTGACAGTCCTGGGAGGGAAAAGCATATACGGGCCACTGCTCGTTTCGGCCCGACCGAATATCTTGAATGTGGTTTCCTCGGCGACATTCCTCGCGGTGAATTTCACCCGGGCAGTAGGATTGGCCCCAAAGTAGAAAGCCACAGGATCCGCCCGGCCTGTCGCAGCGTCATACTGCGGTTTTTCAGTGGGCGAGTTGTCGCTTCTTCTCATGTCGACGTCATTCTGGAAGGAAATGGTCTTCACTTGTAACTGAATGCCGATTTCCACAGGATTGCTTTTCGCTACATTAGAGGCCACAAATGTAACCACACCTGGCTTGTCTGCATTTCCCCGGGCCTTCCCTGAAAATGTCACTTGACCGTGCTTGAGTGCCTTGTAGTTGTACCTGAACGTCACACTCTTGCCGGGACTGAGCTTGGCTCTCGGGGGGGTAGGACCATCGACCAGAACGACACTTCCCTTTGGTGAAACACTGAGTGGATCAACCGGGGCAAGGTCGGTCACGGCCTTCTTTCCATAGTTCGTCACCTCCATCTTGACGACTATGGTGTCATCGATCTCAACTTGTTTCGGTCTCGCCACAATACTGGCGGAGAGT
>JAAYUJ010000442.1 GCA_012517775.1 Deltaproteobacteria bacterium | reverse complement strand
CTTTCCAGGGAGTTGCGATGGCCCCATTTATCGGCAATCATCAACTTTATCAATCCTGAGTGTTGTCAGGAAAAGACTTCGTGCTTAAAAAGGTTTCATTGCAGAAGAGGATTTTTTATTGAAGAGTTGTGAACAGGGGACTTAATTTCTCAATAGGTCGGCGTCAGGGCTCCTTCGTGGGTCGGGTTTCCATACCCGACATCCGGGTGCAAACGCCGTCGGGATCGGGATTACGACCTGCTTATTGAGAAGGTATCAGGGGACCGGTTCACGTAATCGAAATCCAAAGCAAGCACAAATGGTCTTTTGTGCCCTGAAGAGAGGGGCGCATCCTTGAAATGCGAAACAACTCAAGAAGGAGGGAATATGCCTATCACATTGCCTGACCTGCCGTATCCGAAGGAAGCCCTTGAGCCTCACATCAGCGCGAGGACCCTGGAATTTCACCATGGAAAACACCACAAAGCTTATGTAGACAATGCCAATAAGCTGATTGAAGGGACTGACCTTGCCAATGCCGACCTGGAGACAATCATCAAAAAGTCGGTGGGGGATCCAGCCAAAGCAGGTCTGTTCAACAATGCCGCTCAAGTTTGGAATCATACGTTTTATTGGAACTGCATGAAACCGAATGGTGGTGGACCTCCAACGGGTGCTGTCCTACAGAAGATCAATTCCGACCTCGGTGGTTACGGGAAATTCGTGGAGGAATTTAAGAACGCCGGCGTCACACAGTTTGGCAGTGGTTGGGCATGGCTCGTCTTGAAGGACGGCAAATTGCAGATTACCAAGACCGGAAACGCCGACACCCCTCTGGCACATGGAGTCAAACCAGTACTGGTGGCCGATGTGTGGGAGCACGCGTACTATCTGGATTACCAGAACAGAAGACCGGATTATCTTGCAACCTTTATCGATAAGCTGATCAATTGGGATTTCGTCAATTCCTGCCTCGCATAGGTCGGATTTCTCACCCGACATCCTGCTATCGGGAATGGAATCCCGACCGGCTTACGGCGATGAATTCAAACAAGTTTTCCCAGTAGTCGTTCATGTCCCTACGGGACACTCTAAACGATGAAAAGTGGTTTTGTAGGTCGGGTTTCCATACCCGATATGCGATCGTCGGGATTAGAATCCCGGCCTACGAGCAGCGAACAAAAGAACTTTTCAGAGTAGACACGAAAACGGGAGGGCTTCAAGCCTTCCCGTTCTATTTTTTGCGGGGCACGTAGCATATGGGTGACTCCACAATAGGCCGAGGTAACGACCGCTTTGCAGGTCGGGTTTCCATACCCGACAAGTTGGCGCAACGGCTGTCGGGATTGGAATGCCGACCTGCTTGTTGAGAAAGTGCGAATGAAAATAGGAAAGAATCCTTGAATCGGCTCAGCTGGGATAAACACTGCCGCTTTCCAGGATACACCAGCCATTGCGCGTCTTGCCCAACAGGAGGTTAACCTGCCAGCCCACTTTGCAGTGATCGGTGATTTCCTTCGGAGCGCGTACCTCCACAATCCCCGAACTGGACATTCCGGAGAGTAGCAGGATTCCAGGCTGAACTTTCTCAAATGTGAAATAATCATCCAGCTCGGCAGTCCAGTATCGCGGCGCATGCCTCTGAGCATACTCATAGAACAATCGGGCCAGCCTCTCCGCGGCAGGGAGCTCCTTGGCGGCTTCGGACGCGATTCTGTACCCTCTCAATGCCTGTTCCCGATCGATGTGGGTGTGATCTTCCATCCATTTGATGAGCTTCTTTGTAACGGTGCCCGTCGCCTGCAGGAGGGATTCAGAAGCCATGACCTTGCGTATCATGAAGTAGTTGAGGAAACCGGACAACGACGGCACGATCTTATCTGGTCCAAAGATCACACAGAACTCGTGATTTTTCTGAAAATAAAGCCTCTCGTATAGAACGACTTCAGATGAATCATCCAATTCATGATATCCGCTGCCATTGAGGCAATGGCGAAAAAGATCGATTACCTCTTCATAGCGCTGGTAAGTCTTCAGTTTGAGGCGGTTCTGCTGGTCTTTCAAAAACTCCGCAAATACCGTTTCAATGTTAGGTTCCGCAACCTTTGGGAAGGAGAGTACCTTTCTTCTGTTATTCATCTTGTTACCCACGTCATTGCTCCCCGGGTTAGTCTTTCTCAATTATTCGGAGCCCCACAGTGGGGACAATACCGAAAACTGCTTTCCATCGGGCTTCCACACTTTTGGCAGTTTTTCTTGTCGAGTTCAGTGCGGGATATGGGCAAAGGCCTTTCACCGGGTCCTTCAGGAGAGGAAACAAAGCCACAGCGTTCACACATCAAGAGCGGCTGGCCACGCTTGATGAGGATGAGGGGTATGAAAAAAAGGCTCAGATAGTGGTCGATGCGCTTCAACCGGGCCTGAGCCAATCCACACGAGGCACAAAGCCTCTTTGCATCATCCAGAGTCACGGTTCTGGGCTGGATACCCCCTATGAGGAAGAACATGGATTCTTGCCATTCCCAATGACATAGGACACCTGTTCAACGGGTGCATAAGCTTCCGGAAGGGCTTATATCACAAAATAGCATCCGTGGCTACGCCTCTTCTCTTTTGAATGATAACTCTTTTACGGATTGGATGGCAGGTAGATCAGTCAAATACCCTCTTGATGTTGCGCGAAACGGGATGCAGGCGGATCACCTGGAGAAAATCCCTGACCTTGCCCATATCCTTACTGCCTGGCGCTGATTCCACGCCGGAGCTCACATCCACCGCGTCGGGCGCTGCCTGTTCAATGGCCCTGGAAACGTTCTCCGCGTTGAGACCACCCGCAAGAACAATGGGAACGGTACGGGCGAGGCTGTTAGCAGCACTCCAGTCCCAGATCATGGCGTTTCCGCCGGGAAGTGGGCCGCCGGCACATTCAACCAGGTAGGCGGAGG
>JAAYUJ010000441.1 GCA_012517775.1 Deltaproteobacteria bacterium | reverse complement strand
TCCTCCGGGATTGCGAAGGAGCTGGTCGTCCTTGTAGATTTCCCAGCCGCTTACGGGCTTGACCTTGTCAATCAGGCCGCCTTGCTGCTCGTAACTTGCCAGAACGTCGGCGGCGACGGGAGTCTTGAGCGGTGCGCCTGCCGCCGAGGCTTGAATCATGGGTTGCGGGGAAGAGAAAGTTCCGGTTGGATATGCTGGAGTGTTTGCCGGAGTTGAAGGATCAGTGGATTGAGTAGCGGCGGCGGAGCGCAGGAGTGCGTCGAAACCAGCAGACTCGTTGGTTGAGGGGACTGCTTCTCCTGACCCGGGAGAACAAGTGCCGGCCTTGCCGGCTCAACGAATTCTCATCGCGAACGCCTTTTAGGGTGCATACCATGTGAGCTGAACAAACATATGCAGAGCAAATCATGTGCCATAGTCCTGTGAGGCAAAGGCGAAGGACGCGTAACCCAAACCTTCACATGAGTTTCTCCACATCCCCCGCTATCCTTAAGAATGGACTCCTAAGACACAAAATCTATGGTATATTTAAAAGCTTGAATTTCATGAATGCACCTTCTCAATAAGTAGGTCGGGATTCCAATCCCGACAGCCTTTGCGTCACGGTGTCAGGTATGGAAACCCGACCCGCAAAGCGGTCGTGACCTTGGCTTATTGAGAAGTTACTCATGAATCCGTCGCAGCACAGCGCCACACATAACAGGGTACGAGAATCCAGTTGTCCGGCAAAAGAACCGACCCGCTCACAGAAGCATATTTCGGGCTGACGCCTCTTGGGAAATCTCTGGTCCAGCTTTGCTCGATCGTCTTCGCTCCTGCAAGCGTCACGAGTTTGTACAAGATTTACTCCAGTCTGGCCTCCGTCTTCCCGGGAGCACGGATCAGATCTGTAAGGGCTCTCGAACAGCATCTGAAGGACATACAGGGAGTGGGACTCCTCGATCACCATTTCCGCTGCAGGGATGAGTTTGCGGAAAGAGCATCCAGGTTCGCTCTCAGGGAAGGTTCGTATCAGGCCATGGCGGAAGCGGTCCAGAGGGTGATCCCCCTGAGAAGTGCTCTTTTTGAAAGTCGGTCCAGGCTCTGCCCACTGCTGATGAGGGATTTTCGCATCGCCGTTTACACCGGTGACGTGGAGTTGTGCAACCGGACCCATTCGGACCTGATCCAAAGGTGTGGTGGAGCCTATGTGGACCCGGATCCATTCGTTCAGGTGTGCATGAATCCTTTCGATGGGGAATGGTTCAAGGGCATTTCCCCGGAACTGCAGGTGCACGCTCTCGTGGCGGTCTTTCAGCGCACAGCCTCCCATCTCGAATCCGATCGTCCCGCCCTTGATCTGGCTCTTGACGGCAGTTTTCTTCAGCATGTGCCTCAAGAGCACCGGCCTCATTTTTTCCGTCATCTGGCCGTCCGACTCCTCCTGGGGGGACGCTTTTCCGATGCACGGCCGTTCATTCATGCCCTGACCCCGGCAAAGGCGACGGGAGGGTTGCTGGGAAGTGCCGCCCTCATGGAGGGTGGACTGGAGAAAGCCGCTGAGCTTTTCGAAATGGAGCTGGCTGCCCTGCGCAAGAGGATGGGCAAGCGAAATGCCTATTTTGAGGGACTTCCCGGGCTTCTGTACATCCTTTCCCTGCTGTTGCTCCAGGATGGCGCCTTCCTGCGCAGGATCGATCAGTTGCTGGGGTGCGCGGAATCCGTGTACAGCGCCTCTCCGGGGTACACCGCAGCCTGCCGTGCCCTCAGGGCCGTCTACTGCATGCAGAACTGCGAACCTGAAAGAGCCCGTGAACTGCTCGCCGCAAGTGAAAAGAGCCATGAGAGTCTTCCTGTCCTGCTTTCTGCTCTTGCCTCCTATTGGCTCGACAGCCGCCTGACAACAGCCAGGATCGACGTCCTCAGCAACCTGTTCATCAAAGCGCGGGAGACTGGTCTGAACTGGCTTGCCATGGAATGTGCCGTACTGCTGAGCCGCGCTGAGCGGGATACGCCCGTACGGCGTAATTTCATCGATAAGGTGGAGGAGGAGACCGGAGCCAGATCGTTCATCAGCACGATCCGCATGGAGGAGGGCTGGCAGAAGAGCCTGCGGGCGCTCATCATGGCTGTGTCGGGACACCACGAGACAAGGGTCGAAAGATCCAATTCCCGTTTGGTCTGGCTGCTCCACTATGCCAACAATTTGGTGGAGCTGCAGCCGATGGAGCAGAGACTGGGTGCAAAAGGCATGTGGACGAGGGGACGCTCCATTTCCCTGGCCAGGTTCTACAGCGGGACAAAGCTGGAGTTTATGACCGGGCAGGACGCCCTGATTCGATCCGCTTTGAGCAAGAGTTACAACTATTACCGGGGGCACACCTATCATTTCGACATGGAGAAGGCACTGCCGGTGCTCGTCGGTCATCCCCTGGTCTTTTTGAAAAAGTCCCCCTCGGTTCGTGTGGAAATTATCAAAGGGGACCCGGAAGTGCTTGTCACCCATGAAGGCGATGAGCTCAAATTGCAATTTTTCCCGAGAGTCGGCGATGCCAGGGTCGTCTTGGTTCAGGAGGCTCCCAGCCGTTTCAAGGTCATTGAACTGACCGAGGAGCAAAGGCGCATGGCGAGAATCATCGGCGAGAGGGGCCTCAGTATTCCTGAGGCTGCGAAGGAAAAGGTGTTGTCGGCCATCTCCGCCATTTCCTCCATGGTGATGGTGCACTCCGCCATTGGCGGAGCTCCGGGGGAAATCACGAAGGTCGAGGCGGACCCTATGCCTCACATCCATTTGTTGCCATCGGGATCGGGATTCACCCTCGAAATCTTCGTGAAGCCCTTTTCGGATGGCGGCCCTTATCTCAAGCCCGGCCAGGGGACGGAAAACATCATTGCCGAGGTTGCGGGAAGGCGGCTTCAAACCAGGCGGGACCTTACAAGAGAGGAGGCAATGGCCGAAGACGTGGAACGTAGCTGTCCCCTCCTCGCCTCCCTGCCGGAAAGCGATCGTCACTGGAAATTGGAGAACCCGGAGCAATGCCTCGAGGTGCTCCTGGACCTCAAGACAGTCCAGGAGAGGGGCATGGCTGTCGTGGAATGGCCCGAAGGGGAAAAACTCAGGGTGACTCGCGAAGTGTCTTTCGACCGGCTGCGCCTTACCATCAGGAGTCGGAATGACTGGTTTGAAATGAGCGGCCAAATGGTCCTGGACGATGGACTGGTTCTGGATATGCGAAGGCTTCTGGAGCTCCTTCAGTCGAGCACGGATCGGTTCATCCCGTTGGGAGAGGGACAGTTTCTGGCGCTCACGCGGGAGCTTCGAAGGAGGCTGGAAGAACTGGAAGCCTATTCCGAC
>JAAYUJ010000440.1 GCA_012517775.1 Deltaproteobacteria bacterium | reverse complement strand
GGACAATCGCTCACATCAGGCAATACTCGCCCGGGAAAAAGCAATCTTCACACTTCCGGTGAACGAACGCCGCACTCTCATCGTGTGATGCGGTTCATAGAGTACAGAACCCCGATTTCCTGAGCTGAAGGGACAGCTGTTGAATGTGACGGTGGTCTTCCTTCATGAGCAGGTTCAGGAGGTCCCTGTCCTTGCCTTCACAGGTGGCGTCCTGAAGTCCGAAGAAGAAGACCAGCAATTCTTTTTCAAATCGCAGGTGGTTTCAATCATGGAAGAGCCCTCAGAGGGTGCCTGAATTCTGCGGTGTGAAAACCCCAGTCCCCTCCTCAGCTTCCGATGATCTCATTCAAGCCTTCAATGATCTGGTCCAGTTTTTCCTGCGATACTGCACCGATCCTCTTGCCGACCCGCTCTGTTGAGAGCGTACGGATCTGGCTGATTTTCACCCATGAGCGTTTAGGAAGGTCATCTGGGTCGAGTTCAAGAGTAAGGGGAAATCCTGCGCGCTGTGGCTGGCTGGTAATAGCCACAGCAATCACTGTTCCTGAGCGCTCGTTGAAGACATCTTGGCTGAGAATCACAACAGGCCGGAGGCCGGCTTGCTCTTTTCCTTTGGCTGGATTCAGATCGGCCCAGTGAATCTCTCCCCTCAGTATTCTGGCCACTGCTCCAGCTCCTCATCCATACCCTCTTCAGACATAGCCTTCTCCGAACACGGATCAAGCTTTGCACATTCTCTGGCAAGACGATTTCGTTCCAGCTTCTCCAATTTCTCTTCCACTGCATCCTGAATCGCTTTGCTTCGGTTCGGAAACACCCGATCCCTTACCAGCCGATCGAGCCGATGCAGCGTAACTTCGTCCATAGTGATCGCGATCTTTGCTGAAGCCATTTTACACCTCCGGTATGATGATATGTCATACCAAATACCGGGTCAAGCACCATAGAACTGGACGAGTTGCCTGAAGGCTGACGTCAGACACGAATGGCATCGCTATGCCTTCGGGAATCGGGGTCGTCATCTTGTACCGCTTTCCTGGTTCTTGCCCGAAGCTGGACGACGCAGTGACCAGCAACAGAGCTGCCAGAGCGATTCCCGCAGTCCTTGATCGTCGCGATCTCATTCATTGTTCCTTGCCGGTGTCAGTCAGTGATATGTAGTGCAGGTTAAGGGCCGAAAGGACAGTTCGGTGCGGCCCACATGTGGTTCAATCAACGTGCATACCTCCGGAACATGCGACAGGGCTTCGATCCCGCAGGGAAGGGGGAGACTGTTCGTGGGTGCTTATTGAGGATTATCTCTTCCGTCTTCCCAAGACGCATCATACTTTTTATGGAGGATTTGAAAGGCGCTTGACCTGAAATTTAAAATTCTACCCCCACCCCAAAAAATGGTCCATGCACCCACATGTTGTAGGCAAACTTTTCGTCGCCGCTTCCCGTTTCGTAGTCGGTGTAAAGAGCCCTGTATCCCGCATTGACGAACAACCACTTGTTGATCCTGTAGGCTGCCTCCACACGGGCGTTGAACGTGAAGTCCGAGCTCACCGTAAAGCCACCCAAATCGGTTTGGAGAGACGTGATCCAATTGGTCCCAGGCCTCCAAACCATCCGCCCGCCGAAGAATGGGTCTACCCAGGTTCTGGATTTGTCTGCCTCGAAGGTGCGGACCCTATCCGGACCGACCACTTCGAGGTCCACTTTCGTCCGGAGATATTGGTAGCGGGCGCCGCCAAGGACCTCGACGATGACTTCCGGCATGTTCGCAACCCAGGCAGGGAGAGGCATAGACGTCATAGGACAGGGCTGCTTCGCCCATGGAATACACTGTAATCACGTCTGCCTGGCCCGTGAGCGTGAATTGAGGCGGGTTTAAGATAGGAATCGTGATGTCTTTTTGACTGTCTCCGCTGCCACTCAATCTCACATACTCCAGATCGGCGTAGAGCCCCCATGGCCCTTTACTCACCTCGAAGCGTCCATCGATTGTGAAGTCGATTTTTCCATGAAAGAGCAGTGTCATGACATTGTCGAGCGCGACATCGACATGGGAGGTACTCCCCGAGGCTGTGATGTTGCCCTGGAATGAGGAGAGCCATCCAGAGAGACTTCCTGAGAAATGCCAGTCATCATACCCTTTGAGGTGTTCTCCTGCCGTCCTGGCGGAACCGGGAGACACCTGGGCAACAACCGGAAGTGCCAAGGTTGAGAGTAAGCCCATGCAGAGCAAAGTCGTGATCGTTGTGATTCTCAGGATCTTCATTGTAATCCCCTTCTCTCCCTTCCGCCTGTTACTCTCGTCATACCGGCAGTCTTCAAACCGGCATCGAGGTGTTTTCCGTGGATTCCGGCCTGAAGACAGTTGGAACTGCGACGAATTTGTAGGTCGATCTAACGCGTTGAGCCGAAATTAGAGAGCTCGGTCCATCGCGGACTCGCATGCCAAGAGGGATGCTCCTCCAAGACTCCGTCCGCTCGCCCCGCTTAAGGTCTCTTGCCGGCTGCGGCTATTTCCCGCAGAAGCGCCTCGGCATCCCTGTACCCCGGATGCTTCTCGATAATGGCCTTGAGCGTCGTCACCGACTCGTCCCGATCCCCCTTCTGGTTCAGGTAGAAGGCGAGGGTGAAGGCATACTTGGGGTCCTGAGGCCTGAGCTCTGCGGCCTTACGGCACCAGGACACCGCCTCGACGAGGCGGTCCTTTGACGTGATGATGCAAAGGTTATAGGCCGCCTGTGCCATCTGGGGATCGGCTTCCAGGGCCTTCTTGAGATATTGCTCTGCCGCTTTCAGGTCATTGCGCTCGGCCTTCAAGAGGCCCATGTTGAAATTGGCTGCAGCGTTGTCCGGGGCCACCTTTAAAGCCTTCATGAGAGATTCGTCGGCTTTCTGATTCTCTCCCAGGCGCGCATGGGCCATGGCCTCATTGACCATGGCAAGCACCGCCCGCGGTTCCAGCTTCAGCGCCGTGTCATACGAGGCGACGGAATCGGCGAGCTCCCCGAGATCCAGATAATAGTTGCCCAGGTTGTAGTGAGAAGACCACTGGTCCGGGCGGGAGAGCATCGAAGCGAGCAGCTCCTTGTTGGCGGCTGCGACGGTCTTCTTTTGGGCATCTTTGAGGGGGAGGTTCGGGTAGGCCGCAAGGGACGCGGCAGCCCGGACGCGAACCAGGCGACAGTCATCCCCCGTCGCCTCCAACAGCGTCTGAAGGGCTTCCTTCGCAGGTAGGTCCTGCAAGGCTGCAGCTGCCGCAGAGCGAACCAGGGGGGACGGATCCCGGATGGCCTCGATCAGCACGGGCGCGATTCGCGGGTCCCCGGAAGCCGCGACCATGCGGATGAGCGACGTCGCAACCACTTCGTCCCGACCCTTATCCGCAACATAGCTCAGCATATCCGGCAACTTGGACCAGTTTCGCTTGCGCGCGGCGTCAACCAGGGATGCGCGCTTCAACACCGGCGCCTGGTAGTCCCGGGTGCGCCACTCGCGTACGTACCGGTCCGCCCAGGCAGCGTCTCTATCCGCATGGCAGAGATTGCAGGCATTGGGCGACTGGAAGGCGAGTGTCGCGGCGGGTGCCGGCGGAAGCATCGAGTGGTCCGAGCGGTTCATGCGGGCAAAGCTGGTCATGGGCATATGACACGCAATGCACTTGTTCCCGGCGCTCCCTTCAGGGTGATGGGTGTGGGCCGTTGCGTCTTTCACATGCTTCTCATGGCAAGGCATGCAGGCGTCGTTGGCCTTCTCCTCGGCCTTAAACCGGTAGCGGCCGCTCGAGGTGTGGCAGGTTACACAGTGGAGCTTCCCGCCCTTGGCGCAGGGGCTCATCCTCCAGGTGGTGTAGGTGTAGTTTTCACCCAGATCGCGGCCGTCGGGATAGAAGTCCGGATCCTCCAGGGTGGCGAGATCGAAGTGGTCAAAGTAGCGATCTCCCGGCGTGAAGGTGGGGCGGTGACCGGATACACCTTCGCGTGGCAGATGGAGCAGGCATCGTTTTTCTGCTCGGGGGTGAACCCCTTCCAGCTGAGGATCCTCATGTCCTCGGGCTCCTGTCCCTTGGGAGCCTGACGGAGGATCCGGTTGTGCTCCTCCGACGGTCCGTGACAGGCTTCGCAGTTGATGCCCGGCTCGGCCCAGGTGGTCGAGTAGGTGTCGGTCCTGAGATCGTAGTTGGTCGTGAGCTGGCTCACATGGCAGCCGTGGCAGGAGGTGTTGAAGGTGTATGCCGGGTCTTTCCAGTCGACGGACAACCCCGTCTGTCCCCCGGGGAAATGGCGAATGCCGCTCGCCGCCGTGTCGAACCACTCTTTCCTCTGAACATCGTAGGCCAGAGGGAGGGTTTGCAGGCGTCCCTTCCCCAGCGGCGTCAGGAAGTAGTAGACGTTCTTTCCTCCCAGGACGTGCTCGATCCGGTACTTCTTGGAGCTGCCGGCTTCCCGTTCGCGAACGTAGCCGGTTGAGCCGGAAATATCGGCATGGTACGAGGACTTCCCGATCTTGATCTCGCCTTTCTGGGGGGTGAGCTCTCTCTGGGCAAATTCGACCGTGTAAGGCTGCATGGCCAACCCATGCCTGGAGCCGGACCACAGCTGGTAAAACCGCTCGTGGCATTCCCGGCAGCTAACGGAGCCTGCAAAACCCTTGCTCTTCGCCGTAGCCGGGTCCCTGGCCGCGAGCACCGGAGAGGGACCGAGACCTCCGACAAGCCAGGCAGCCACTATCAAACACGCCATCCAGCCATTCGCGGAGCTTCCATGGAGCTTTTGCATGCCTGGCCATCCCCGTCAGCGGGCTACCGGGTTTAACCGGGGTTCGCCAACTATCCCCGGACTCCCGATCCTCGAGTCGCCTATTTCACCTCCACGGTCACCTTGTGGATCTTGCCGGTGAACTTCGTCTCCTCGGGGCCGTAGCCAATTCCGAGCGCGACGGGAGTCTGGTTGTCGAGGCCGATGTCGGCGGTTTCGTCGGCCGAGAACATCATCGGCTGGGTCTTTTCGATCCGGCCTTTTGCGACCTGCTTGCCGTTGACCGAGATCGTCGCGAGGCCGCCCTTGCCGAGACCGTCGCCATCGTAGGCGAAGTTCAAAGTCACCGTGGCCTTGCCGGGCGGCAGGGCGGCAGGACCCTCAACGACATACCGTTGCAGGCCTAGCCAGTTGTATTCATATGCGGGCTTGCCTTCGCGCAGGTGCAACGACCAGCCCCCGAAGCGACCACCCTGCACGAGGATGGCGCCCGACGCGCCACCCTTAGGAATCTCCAACTCGGCGGTGATGGTCTTGAGCGTTTCTTCACGTTGATGAAGGTGTTCTCCATCATGCCCTCCATCCCTTCATAGAAATCGAGCGCGGTTCGCTTGCCCAGAAGGTCGGGACGGCCTGCGAGGGCGGGATTGACGCGCTCGATGGTGCTGTCGTCGATCGGCAGCACGTTGTATTTCGCCGCCTCGGTCATGAACAGCGCCTTCATTTCCTTGAGTTTCTCGGGATGGCTGTGGGCGAGGTTGTTCGCAAGGCTGAAGTCCTCTGTGACATGGTACAGGTCCCACACGTCAGAGTCCAGCGGCTGCAGCTTGAGGGTGATCCACGGGGTGCGGTGGATGGTGCGTGCAAACCAGCCGTCCCGGTAAATCGCACGGTTGCCGAACATTTCGAAGTATTGCGTCGTGTGCCGCTCGGGCGCGCCGGGGTCGTTGAACGTATAGAGCAGGCTGGTGCCTTCAATCGGCGCCTGCGGCGTGCCGTTGACGATCTTGGGCTCGGGCAGACCGGCCGCTTCGAGGACGGTCGGTGCAACGTCAATCACATGGCCGAACTGTGTTCGCACGCCGCCGCCTTGCTGGACGCCTTTGGGCCAGTGGATGACCATGCCATTGCGGGTGCCGCCGAAGTCGGAGGCCACCTGTTTGGTCCATGTGAAAGGTGAGTCGAAGGCCACGGCCCATGCGGCAGCCATGTGCGGAAAGGTTTCCTTGCTCCCCCATTTGTCGATCAGCGGCAGGAGATCTTCGACCTTTTCTTGGACCGCGTTGCAGTACGTCATCTCATTATACATGCCCACCATGCCGCCCTCCGCGCTCGCACCATTGTCGCCGGCAATGTAGAAGATGAGGGTGTTGTCCAACTCGCCGATCTCCTCGATAGCGGATACGATCCGGCCGATGTGATGGTCCGTGTGGGCGACGAATCCGGCAAAGACCTCGGCCTGGCGGCGGAAGAGCGTCTTGTGCGTCGTGGGCAGGGAATCCCAGGCTGCGAGATCCGTGGGCCGCGGCGGCAGTTTGGTGTTGGCGGGGATAATGCCCATTGTCTTCTGCCGCTCGAAACTCGCCTCACGCACCTTGTCCCACCCCTCGTCGAACTGGCCGCGGAATTTCTCGATCCACTCGCGCGGCACATGATGCGGTGCGTGCGTGGCGCCAGTAGCGAAGTAGATGAAAAACGGTTTGTCCGGCGTCATCGATTGCTGGGCTTTCATCCAGTTGATGGCCTGATCGGTCATGTCCTCGGTGAAGTGGTAATCTTCCTTCTTGGGCGGGTTGACCTTCTTCACGCCGTCGTAGATGAGCGGCGCCCACTGGTCGGTCTCGCCGCCAATGAAGCCGTAAAACTTGTCGAACCCCTGATGCGTCGGCCAGCGGTCGAAGGGACCGGACACGCTGGTCTCCCACGCCGCGGTCTCGTGCTACTTTCCGAAGGCGGCGGTGCTGTAGCCGTTCAAGCGGAGCATCTCCGCCAATGGGGCGACGCGGTTCGGGATGGCACCGGTGTTGCCCGGATACGCAGTCGCCGTTTCCATGATCGAACCGGCGTTCGCCGTGTGATGGTTTCGACCGGATTTCAGCGCCACGCGCGTCGGCGAACAGAGCGCCGTGGTGTGAAAGTTGTTGTAGCGCAGGCCGGTCTTGGCGAGCTTGTCAAGCGTCGGAGTCGGGATCGGCCCACCGAAGGTCGTGGGTGCGCCAAAGCCGAGGTCGTCGATCAGGATGATCATGACGTTTGGTGCGTTTTTCGGCGCCGTCACCTCGAAGCGGGGCGGCGGCTGCGTCTTTCGCACGTCAAGTTCGGTAGAGGCCGGATAGGCTGGCTCGGCGATGGGAAGGACGGTGCGGTCGAGCGATTGGGTTGATGGCTGTCCGTAGGCGGGAGCCGCACAGAAAGCCGCAAGAAGGCCAAACGCCGCAAGACTCTTGGTGAAAGGCATGTTCATCGTCTCTCCTTTACTTGTTCAGTTTCGCCAGCGAAGATGCAAGATTATAGGGGGAGTGGGGTCTTTTTCCCATCCAATTTTAATGTCTTTTCAGAAATTCATCGTCGGACCCTTTACGCCGGCGTGGTATCTTTTGCCAAACACGTGGTCGCGGACCATGGTTATCGTGATCTCTCTTCGTCCGAGGAAATGTCAGCGGAATGCAAGCACATCGGGAGGTCACCAATCTGGTGGTACACGATTTGACGTACTCTTTTATAGTGGGCTGCCATTGGTTCTTGAAACCCTCTCCAGAACTAGAAAGACCGCCTTGTTTTCAACCTTCCTTGCCAAGGTGTTGAAAACCAGACGCACGGCACAGCATAACGCATATCAGAGTGATATGTTGACCCACCTTGCCTCCAGGGTATCTCTTTTCGACCTCCGCAATTCTCTCATTTTTTTGACACCATCTTCCCACGTTCAAAGATTCTTGGGGCAACTGCCGTCAGACCTATGGGGATCACGTCCTTTGTGAATGACCTGCCGACGGAATGTAGTAATGACGGAAAGATGAAAAGAATAGGATTCGAAAATGGATATAATTTAAATATAAGCATATCGTTTTTGACTAAAATCACTGAAGGAGACGAGAAGATAATGATTATGAGAGAAACCGCACAGGACCGGATTATCCATATTCGGTTGCCTGAAGATGTCCACAGACGCATGCGCGTCCACGTGGCTGAACTGGACACAACCATTCAGCATTGGGTGGCATCGCTGGTGGAAAAGGAACTGAGTAAGATTCAGGCATTGGGAGCGGAGAAGGATCATGGGTAAGACCGTTCAGCAACAAAGGAAAGGCATCCTCTACGCCCGCGTCTCATCCAAGGAGCAGGAAAAGGAAGGATTTTCCATCCCTGCACAGTTGAAACTGCTCAACTCCTATGCAAGAGACAACTCCATGCAAGTGGAGAAAGAATTCATCGATGTGGAAACGGCCAAGCGCTCGGGGCGGACGGGTTTCTCTGAGATGATGACCTTCCTCAAAAAGAGTTCGCGATCATCTCCTGAGCCTTGCCCCATTGTCCTCGTCGAGAAGACGGACCGACTCTACCGGAATCTCAAAGACTGGGTCACGGTAGATGAACTTGATGTCGAGATCCATTTTGTCAAAGAGAACGTCATTCTCTCCCAGAAGTCCCGCTCATTTGAGAAGTTCATGCACGGGATCAAGGTCCTGATGGCCAAGAACTACATCGACAACCTGTCAGAAGAGACCAAGAAGGGAATGACTGAGAAAGCTGAACAGGGGATTCACCCATCGTTCGCTCCGTTGGGCTACATCAATGTGGAATCCAATGGAAAAAGGTCGATTGCCCCCGATCCGGCCCTCGCTCCCCTCATCATGAAACTCTTCGAGTGGTACGCAACCGGGAACTACTCCCTGCTCGAGATAGTAAAGAAAGTGCAGGAGGAGGGTCTGTCCTACCGCAAGACCCAGGCACGCATCCCCAAGAGCGTCGTGCACAAGATCTTCAAGAATCCCATCTATTACGGCGATTTCGTTTGGGCCGGTAAAGAATACCACGGCACCCACGAACCCCTCATCTCCAGAGAGCTATATGACCGGGTTCAGGAGGTGATGGTGGATAAGGGGAACCGACGGACCCGCCACCAAAAACACGACTGGGCCTTGCAGGGACTGCTCTCCTGCGGCCACTGTGGATGAGCCCCCGTAGCTGAACTCAAAAAGCAGCAATACATTTATTACCACTGCACCGGTAACAGAGCAAAATGCTCAGAGAAATATGCCCGAGAAGAAGACATCGCGCAGCAGTTCGGAAACGCCATCAAAGCAATCCAATTGGACGAGGAAATCCTCGAATGGGTCAAAACTGCATTGAAGAGTAGCCATGAAGCCGAGGAGTGTCACCGCATTGAAGCTTTGGCTCACCTGCAAGGCCAGTATGACAAGCTCCAGAAACGTCTCAATGCGATCTATCTTGATAAACTGGACGGTGAGATTACCAGGGAGTTTTATGAGCAGAAAAGTAGTCAGTGGCGCCGTGAACAGGAAGGCATCTTGAGGAAGATTGAAAAACATCAGGACGCAAACAGAGCTTACCTAGACGAGGGTATCCGCCTGCTCGAACTCGCACAACATGCCGCAATCCTTTACGAAAAGCAGGAGATGCCAGAAAAGCGCCGGTTGTTGAATTTTGTGTGTTCGAACTCGATATGGAAGGACGGGAAGCTCATCCCAAATTACCGAAAACCCTTTGATTTACTGGCAGTTACGAACCAGGCCTACCAAGCAGAAAAGACCACTTCCTCGTCGGAAAATGGCCTTTTTGATTTCTGGCTCCCCG
>JAAYUJ010000439.1 GCA_012517775.1 Deltaproteobacteria bacterium | reverse complement strand
TGGTGATGCCGGGGGACAACATCAGTTGCCAGGTGCAGCTGATCACGCCGGTAGCCATGGAGAAGGAGCTCCGGTTTGCAATTCGTGAGGGAGGCCGCACCGTCGGAGCAGGTGTCATCACGGAAATCATCCAATAACTACTGGTCAGACAGGTAGGATACCATGCGAGTTCTTGTGACCCTGGCTTGTTCCAATTGCAAGCGGCGCAACTACACGACGACGAAGAACAAACGCACGACACCAGAGAAGCTGAGCTTCCGAAAGTATTGCAGGTTCTGCAATGCTCACACGGAGCACAAGGAGACCAAGTAGCACAGGCAAAGTCATGCGGTCTTTTACCCGATTGTCGCGCGGTATGGTCATACGTTTCAGGCGGCACGGTTTTTCCATTACCCATTATAGGAAGAGACGTAGCCCTCAATGAATCTTGGAAAGCTGTTTCAGAAAAAGAGTGAAAGCACCAGAGACAAGTCCGCTAAATCTCAAAGGGGGGAGTCCCTTAAGAAGCAGGTGCAGAAGCCCTCAAAGGCCAAGAAGCCTGACACGGCCGTCAGGAAGTCTTCCAGGAAGGCCGACGAGCCGCGGTTTCAGTGGTGGAATCGCTTTCGCCAATACCTTCGGGATGTTGTGTATGAGCTTCGCAAGGTCATCTGGCCATCCAGGAAGGAGACTCTCGGTTCAACATCGGTAGTCCTGGTGATTGTGCTCCTCTGTGCCGTTTATCTGGGGATCATCGATGCCATCTTGAGTCGGCTGGTTCGGATCTTCGTGGGTTAGTCAAGCTCCTAAGACTTTCGAGGGGCACAGAGGGATTGTCTTCGGGATTGTCTTCGGACAGGATGAGAACGGGGTAAGTCTGTGGGTAAGAAATGGTATATCGTCCATACCTATTCCGGTTTTGAACAGAAGGTCAAGACCGCCTTGGAAGAACGCATCAAGTCCGAGGGGAAGGATGCCTATTTCGGACAGGTCCTCGTTCCAACCGAGAAGGTCATCGAGCTGGTTAAAGGGCAGCGGAAGGCTTCCTCCAGGAAGTTCTACCCTGGGTACATCCTGGTCCAGATGGAGCTGAATGATGAAACATGGCATCTGGTGCGTCACACACCCAAGGTGACAGGATTCATTGGAAGCCAGGAACGCCCGATCCCTCTCTCCGACGAGGAGGCCGAGGCCATCATTCAACAGGTTGAAGAGGGAATTCAGAAGCCTCGCCCAAAATACCGGTTTGAAAAGGGCGATGAAGTGCGTGTGGTGGATGGTCCCTTTGCCAATTTCAACGGCATCGTGGACGAAGTGATGCCTGACAAGGGGAAAGTCAGAGTGCTTGTGAGCATTTTCGGACGTTCGACTCCCGTTGAACTCGATTTCGTTCAGGTGAACCGCATGTGAAAGCTGCCGGGGAGTTTTTGTTTGAGGAGATAGAGCAAGAATGGCTAAGAAAGTTGTCACAAACATCAAGTTGCAGGTTTCGGCAGGTCAGGCGAATCCTTCGCCCCCTATAGGTCCTGCCCTAGGGCAGCACGGCGTCAACATCATGGAGTTCTGCAAGGCATTCAATGCCAAGACGCAAGGCCAGGAGGGGATGATTATCCCTGTGGTGATCACTGTTTACGCAGACCGTTCCTTCACCTTCATCACCAAGACTCCACCGGCCTCCGTGCTTCTGAAGAAGACGGCCCAGATAGCCAAAGGTTCCAACGAGCCCAATCGCACGAAGGTAGCCAAGGTTACCAAGGCTCAGGTGGAGGAGATCGCCAGGCTCAAAATGCCTGATTTGAATGCCCGCAGCATGGAAGCCGCCATTGCGACAATCGAGGGAACTGCGCGCAGCATGGGAATAGAGATCGAATGAGCTCGATTGCATGCCGAGAAGTGTTTTGGCGATGGGGGTGGGCTTGAGTGGAACGGGCTCATCCTGTTGCCTTCTGTTCGAAGCCGTAGATCGTCATGTTTCTGGGAGTTGAAAATGGCAACACATGGGAAAAGATTCCGCGCATCGCGGGAAAAGATTGATCCTGCGAGGCGCTACACCTTTCAAGAGGCTTTGGAGATGGCTGCCGAGTGCGCCTTTGCCAAGTTTGACGAGACGCTGGATATTGCGGTCCGTCTGGGGGTCGACCCCCGCCACGCCGATCAAATGGTGAGAGGGACGGTTGTGTTGCCGAATGGTCTCGGCAAGACAGTCCGTGTACTCGTGTTTGCCAAGGGAGAGAAAGTCAAGGAGGCATTGGATGCGGGTGCCGATGAAGCTGGCGGCGATGAAATCATCGATCGTATCAAGGATGGCTGGCTTGAGTTTGACAAGACCGTTGCCACACCGGACATGATGGGCTCCGTGGGACGAATCGGTAAGGTGCTCGGACCGAGGGGGCTCATGCCCAACGCCAAACTGGGAACCGTTACGTTCGATGTTGCCAGGGTGGTCAAGGAAATCAAAGCCGGGAAGGTGGATTTTCGGGTGGAGAAAACAGGAATCGTTCACGCTCCCATGGGGAAGATCTCCTTCGGAGCTGACAAGCTCATACAGAATATCACGGCATTCATCGATACCTTGATTCGGCTCAAGCCCACTGCCGCCAAGGGAACCTACGTGCGGGGCATCGCTATATCGACGACCATGGGCCCCGGAATACAAGTTGACCCATTGGCCGTGAAGACGATTCTTTCGTGAGGAACCGCGTTGATTTGTGGATGATAAGCCGGGTGCCGAGCGGTGCTTTCATGCCTGGTTGCGCCGGCTGCTCCATAAGGTTGGTGTCGGTCTTGAGTGATTGACCGACACTGCTTCATTGAAAACTGGTACGAACTGCCGCCTGTTGTTTTCAGTCATCTGAGACCGTAGGTACATCTGTTGGGTGTTTAAACCCCCTGTTCCCGATGGGGAGCCTGCCGAGATGGATGAACGTGCCGGACGGGTCAGCGGCCTCAAGAGAACGATTTCCGCAGTGTGACCTCTTTGGAAGGACCTGAGGATAGATGGAAAGCACACCGGCAGAAGAAGGGAGGGTAGGGAAGCTTTGGATCGAGCCAAGAAGGAACAAGTGGTCGCGGAACTGCATGAGAAGTTGCAGCGTGCCAGTGCGACAATACTGACCGACTTCAGAGGATTGACTGTAGCCGAGGTGACGGAATTGCGGGATACTCTCGCCGCGCAGGAAGTGGAATTTCAGGTGATCAAGAATACCCTGATGCGACTTGCAGGCAAGGATACCGGTTCCGCAGTGCTGGAGCCCATGATCACGGGCACCAACGCTGTTGCCATTGGCTACGGAGACCCATCTGTTCCTGCGAAGATCATCAAGAAGTACAGCAAGACCAATGAGAAGCTGAAGGTCAAGGCAGGAGCGCTGGGGTCCCGGCTTCTGAATGTGGAACAGCTGTCCGCGCTGGCGGAATTGCCGCCCCGAGAGGAGCTTTTGGCGAAAATGCTTGGGACACTCAAGGCAGTGCCTACTGGATTGGTGAATGTGTTGAGCGCTGTTCCGAGAGCTTTTGTGAGTGTGCTGGCTGCTATTCAACGGAAAAGAGAAGAAACGCAGTAGAGATGGAGGTAAATACTGATGTCGAGTGTGACCAAAGAGGATGTGACGGAATTCATCAAGAATATGACTGTGTTGGAGCTCAGTGAATTCGTCAAGGAGCTGGAGGAAATCTTTGGAGTGAGCGCGGCGGCTCCAATGGCGGTTGCCGCCATGCCTGGAGCGGTTGCTGCGGAAGCTGCGCCCGTCGAGGAACAGACGGAGTTCTCCGTAGTGATTACTGGCGTAGGGGACAAGAAGATCAACGTCATCAAGGAGGTCCGAGCGATCACCAGTCTTGGTCTCAAGGAAGCCAAGGATCTTGTGGAAAAACTTCCGGGGGTGGTGAAGGAAGGCATTCCCAAGGAAGAAGCAGAAGCCGTCGCAAAGCAGTTGACGGAAGCAGGTGCCACTGTCGAAATCAAATAGTATTGAGCTCATGATCGAACCATCGGAAATCGGCTGCAGAATTGACGGAGCCGATTTCCGATTTTCGGTTTTTGAATACCACTACACACACTGCATCCGGAGAGTCCCGCGCCAGCAAAGGGGAGGGGTCGGTTTCTCCAGATGAGGAATACTGAGCGCTGCGGATGGGCCTTTGGCGGATCAATGGCTTTGCGGCTGGTTTGCCGGCTCATCACGCAAGAGCTTTCGATTCATTGCCGAGCAATTTTTGAATTGCAGGAGTGACCATGGCAACGGCTTTGACCCATGAATACCGGGTGCGGAAGACTTTTGGAAAGATCCAAAAGATCATCGAGATCCCAAATCTCATACAGATGCAGAAAGAGAGCTACGATCAGTTTCTGCAAAAGGATGTCGCCCCCGAAGCCAGGAGTGACAGGGGGCTTCAGGAGGTCTTCAAGAGCGTTTTTCCCATTGGGGATTTTAGCGGAACCGCTTCCCTGGAATTCGTCCACTACAGCTTCGGCGAGGTGAAGTACGATGTGGAGGAATGCCTTGCGCGGGGCATGACCTACGAGGCGCCCCTCAAAATCGTCGTGCGTCTGGTGGTCTATGATGTGGACAAGGATGCCGGTATACGTTCCATCAGAGACATAAAGGAACAGGAGATCTATTTCGGAACACTGCCTTTAATGACGGACAACGGGACATTCATTGTGAATGGTACGGAGCGTGTTGTCGTCAGCCAGCTCCATCGATCACCTGGCATATTCTTTGACCACGACCGGGGCAAAACCCATTCGAGCGGTAAAATACTCTACTCCTCGCGCATCATACCGTTGCGCGGTTCCTGGCTGGATTTGGAATTTGATCCCAAGGACATCCTGTACATTCGCATCGATCGCCGACGAAAATTTCCGGTAACCGTGTTGCTCAAAGCACTGGGTTACAGCACGGAGGAACTTCTCAACTACTTTTATCCGAGCGAGAAGATTTTTCTGATCGACGGGTCCTTGTCGGAAAAGGCCTTGAACCCCGAGGTCCTTATGGGCAGCCGAACTCATGAAGATATTGTGCATCCGCAAACGGGAGAGGTTCTTGTCAAGAAGAACAGGAAGCTCACCAAACAGAACCTCAGGCGAGTTCAGGAGGCAGGGATTCAGCGCCTCGGGGTCAAGACTTCCGACCTGATCGGTCAGGTGCTGGCTCAGGATGTTATTGACTATTCCACGGGGGAGATCGTTGCTGAATGTAATGACACCATCTCGGAAGACATGCTTGCCGGTTTTCTGGATAGAGGGATCCGTGAAATCGATTTGCTGCACCTGGAAGGCCATGATGTCAGTCCGTCCTTCCGCAACACGCTTCTTCTGGACAAGGTCAACAGCAGGGAAGATGCCCTTATTGAGATCTATCGCCGCCTCCGTCCGAGCAATCCCCCAACTCTGGAGGTCGCCGGTGAATTCTTCAACAATCTCTTCTTCAATCCAGACCACTATGATCTCTCCGAGGTGGGTCGGCTCAAGTTGAACCTGCAGCTGGATCTGGATGTGCCCCTGGACTACAGGACTCTGCGCAAGGAAGACATCCTCATGGCGGTGCGCCATCTTATTCGTCTTAAGGATTCCCAGGGGCCGGTGGATGACATCGACAATTTAGGAAATCGTCGTGTGCGAGCGGTGGGCGAGCTCCTTGAAAACCAGTACCGAATTGGACTCGTCCGCATGGAGAGAGCTATCAAGGAACGGATGACTCTGCAGGAGGTCGACGCTCTCATGCCTCATGACCTCATCAATGCAAAGCCTGTGTCTGCGGTGGTTAAAGAGTTCTTCGGCACAAGCCAGTTGTCGCAGTTTATGGACCAGACAAACCCTCTTTCCGAAATCACTCACAAACGGCGCCTGAGCGCATTGGGTCCTGGGGGTCTTACCCGAGAGAGGGCCGGGTTTGAGGTGCGGGACGTCCATCCTACTCACTACGGCCGCATTTGTCCCATTGAAACCCCTGAAGGGCCGAACATCGGCCTCATTGTATCCCTCTCGACCTACGCCCGTGTGAACCCATACGGTTTCATTGAAACCCCTTATCGGAAGGTGGAACAGGGAAGGACAAAGGGAGATGTGACTTACCTCACTGCCATGGATGAAAAGGATTATCCCATCGCTCAGGCAAATGCTCCTCTCGATGCGGAAGGGAGATTCCAGAAGGACCAGGTCTCCTCAAGGATGGCTGGTGAGTATGCCCTGATCTCTCCCCAGGACATTCGATATATGGACGTGTCTCCCATACAGCTGGTGAGCGTTTCCGCCTCTCTCATTCCATTTCTGGAACACGACGATGCCAACCGTGCTCTCATGGGGTCCAATATGCAACGCCAGGCCGTGCCTCTCATCCAGACCAGGGCGCCTCTTGTGGGGACAGGCATTGAGCGGATCGTCGCCAAGGACAGCGGAGTAACGGTTGTGGCGAGACGAGGGGGAGTGGTGGAATACGTGGATGCAGCCAGGATCGTTGTCCGGGTCAATGAGGATGAAATGGATACGGGCAGAGGGGTTGACATCTACAAGCTCATCAAGTTTCAACGTTCCAATCAGAACACGTGCATCAACCAGAAGCCGCTGGTGAAGCACGGGGACTTGGTGGACAGGGGACAGATTATTGCCGACGGTCCCTCTACGGATCATGGAGAACTGGCTCTGGGGCGTAATGTCATGGTCGCATTCATGAGCTGGGGCGGGTACAATTTCGAAGATTCCATTCTGGTAAGCGAGCGCATAGCCAAGGAGGACATTTTCACATCGGTGCACATCGAGGAATTTGAGCTTGTGGCCAGGGATACCAAGCTCGGAAAGGAAGAGATCACCCGGGATATACCCAACGTGGGTGAGGAGGCGCTGAAGAATCTGGATGAGAGCGGAATCATTCGCCTGGGCGCTTATATCAAGCCAAACGATATCCTTGTAGGGAAGGTGACCCCGAAGAGTGAATCCCAGTTGACGCCGGAAGAGAAGCTTCTGCGGGCCATATTTGGTGAGAAGGCAAGCGATGTCAAAGACACCTCACTGCGGGTGCCTCCCGGTGTTGAGGGTATTATCATTGACGCGAAGGTTTTCTCCAGAAAGGGAGTTGAAAAGGACGAACGGACCCGGATGATAGAGGATCAGGAGATTGCCCGCCTTATGAAGGACCAGCGTGATGAGCTGGAAATTCTGCGCAAAACCACGGCCAAACGACTGGCCCAAATGCTGGCGGGGAAGACAAGCGAGACGACCATCAAGGATGGAAAGAAGACGTATATCAAGAAGGGAGAGGCCTTCACGGAGGAGATCCTGATGAGCCTTCCCGGCGGCTTCCTGGATCAACTCAGTGTGGCGAAAGATCCCGCCTCCACGATGGATATCCACATGGTTGCTGCCAATCACCGCGAGCAGGTGGAGCTGGTCCGGGCTCTGTTTGAAGAGAAGATCAACAAGGTGCGAAGAGGGGATGAGCTTCCGCCCGGCGTCATCAAAATGGTCAAAGTCTATGTGGCTGTGAAGCGTAAGCTTCAGGTCGGAGACAAGATGGCCGGCCGCCATGGAAACAAGGGTGTTGTGTCCCGGATCATGCCCATTGAGGATATGCCTTATTTTTCGGACGGTACTCCGGTGGATATCGTCCTGAATCCCTTGGGTGTCCCTTCCCGTATGAATGTGGGACAGGTGCTGGAAACCCATCTTGGATGGGCGGCCAAGGGATTGGGTCTGCAGCTTTCCGAAATGCTCGACGAGTATCTGGAGCAGCACAGGCAGAGGGAATCCCTCGAGGAAAAACTGAAACGGATCTACAATAAACTGGAATTCAGTCAGTATTTCAAGGGAGCCTCAGACGAAGAGTTGAGGGCTTTAGTGGCGGATTTCAGGGAAGGTGTCCATGTTGCCTCCCCCGTCTTCGACGGTGCGGAAGAACCTGAGATCCGGGCGTTTCTCAAGGAAGCCGGTCTTCCGGAAGTTGGGCAAACCTATTTGAATGACGGCCGCACGGGTCTGCCTTTCGATCAGCCAGCCACGGTGGGGGTCATGTACATGATGAAGTTGCATCACCTTGTCGATGACAAAATCCATGCCCGATCCATAGGCCCATATTCCTTGGTGACTCAGCAGCCCCTTGGTGGAAAGGCTCAGTTCGGCGGGCAACGCCTGGGAGAAATGGAAGTGTGGACAATGGAAGCTTACGGGGCCGCTTATGCTTTGCAGGAGTTCCTGACGGTCAAATCGGACGATGTGGCGGGCCGCACGCGGATGTACGAGAAGATCGTAAAGGGGGACAACACGCTGGAAGCGGGCCTGCCCGAGTCCTTCAATGTTCTTGTGAAGGAACTGCAGGCCCTGGCGCTGGATGTCCGGTTGTTGGAAGAAGAAGAAGGCAATTAGCAGTGATCAGTCTGGAGGGGTTGTGGCGGGAAAACCAGAGCTTTTGTCACGATGCGTGCCGCACAGTCCGATCCACTGACCACTGAGAAGGAGGATCCTTTGAAAGAGCTTTACAGCCTTTTCATGAAGCCCAAGGACCCGTTGAATTTCAATGCCGTCAAGATCATGATCTCCTCTCCCGAGCGGATTAGAGAGTGGTCCTACGGGGAGGTGAAAAAGCCCGAGACCATCAACTACCGGACCTTCAAGCCCGAACGAGACGGCCTGTTCTGTGCGAGAATATTTGGGCCCATAAAGGACTATGAGTGCAATTGCGGGAAGTACAAACGCATGAAGCACCGTGGTGTTGTTTGTGAGAAATGCGGTGTGGAGGTCATTCAGTCCAAGGTGCGGCGGGAGAGGATGGGCCATATCGAGCTGGCCGCTCCTGTTGCTCACATCTGGTTTCTTCGCAGTCTTCCGAGCAAGATAGGAAACCTCCTGGATCTGACCCTGCGAGAGCTTGAGAAAGTACTCTACTTTGATTCGTATATCGTGATTGATCCGGGTGAAACTCCCTTGACGAGGGGAGAACTGCTCACGGAAGAAAAGTACAGGCAAACGGTTCAGGAATACGGTAGCGGGTTTACTGCCGGGATCGGAGCTGAAGCCATCAAAGTGCTGCTGACGAATCTCGACTTGGAGAGACTCGCTGCAGAGCTCCGGGACGAGATGGTAAAAACCAATTCGATGGCGAAGCGCAAGAAGCTGGCAAAGCGCCTCAAAATCATCGATGCCTTTCGGGAATCGGACAACCGTCCCGAATGGATGATCATGGACGTTATTCCTGTGCTACCACCGGATTTACGCCCCCTAGTCCCCCTGGACGGGGGTCGCTTCGCCACCAGTGACCTCAACGATCTGTACCGGCGTGTCATCAACCGGAACAACCGGCTCAAAAGGCTCCAGGAGCTGAACGCACCCGATATCATCATCCGCAATGAAAAACGGATGCTTCAGGAGGCGGTGGATGTCCTTTTCGACAACGGCCGACGGGGAAAGACGATTACAGGTGCGAGCAAGCGCCCCCTCAAGTCCTTGAGTGACATGCTCAAGGGTAAGCAGGGTCGATTCAGACAAAACCTGCTCGGAAAGCGTGTGGACTATTCGGGTCGAACTGTAATCGTCATCGGACCGAATCTGAGGCTCCACCAATGCGGTCTCCCAAAGAAGATGGCATTGGAGCTCTTCAAGCCCTTCATCTACAACAAACTTGAGGAGAAAGGCTATGTAACCACGATCAAAGCTGCGAAGAAAATGGTTGAGCGGGAAACCCCCGAGGTTTGGGATACCCTCGACGAGGTGGTCCGTGAGTTCCCTGTGATGCTCAACCGGGCGCCGACGCTTCACCGTCTCGGTATACAGGCCTTTGAGCCCATCCTTATCGAGGGAAAGGCCATTCAGCTGCACCCCCTTGTGTGCACGGCGTTCAATGCGGATTTCGATGGGGACCAGATGGCCGTTCATGTGCCTCTTTCCATTGAGGCTCAGGCTGAAGCGAGGGTGCTCATGATGTCCACGAACAATATCCTGAGCCCGGCTCATGGTGACCCCATCATCGTCCCCTCGCAGGATATCGTATTGGGAATCTATTATATGACTCGGGACAAGCCCTTGGCCAAGGGGGAGAATCGCGTCTTCTCGAGTCGGGAGGAAGTGCGTTGTGCCTATGATGCTGGAGAGGCAGCACTCCATGCCCGTATTCTGGTGCGGATGGGTGATGAAAAGGTCAAGACCACCGTGGGGAGGGTGCTTCTTTCAGAGATTTTGCCGGAGAGCATCCCGTTTTCTGCCGTGAATCGAGTCATGAACAAGAAGGCTCTTGCCCAGCTCATTGATAATTGCTATCGGGAGGCGGGTGTCAAGGCGACGGTCATTCTGGCGGACCGATTGAAGGATATGGGCTATGAGTATGCCACGAAGTCCGGTCTTTCCATCTCCATCAATGACATGGTGATTCCCAGCAAGAAATCGGAGATCATTGACCAGGCCTTCGATCTCATTCGGGAAATCGAAAGGCAGTATAATGAAGGCTTGATCACGGAAGGAGAGAAGTACAACAAGGCCGTGGACATCTGGGCCAAGGCGACTGAAGACGTAGCCGCCGAGATGATGAAGGAAATCGCCACGGGCGAGGTCGATACTCCCGAGGGGACATCGAAAGAGTACGAAGCGTTCAATCCAATTTACATGATGGCGGACTCGGGGGCTCGAGGCAGCAAAGACCAGATGAGGCAGCTCGCGGGTATGCGTGGCCTTATGGCAAAGCCCTCTGGAGAAATCATTGAAACTCCTATCACGGCGAACTTCAGAGAGGGTCTTACCGTTCTCCAGTACTTTATTTCGACCCACGGAGCCCGGAAGGGTCTCGCGGACACGGCTCTCAAGACGGCCAACTCCGGTTACCTCACCCGGCGCCTAGTCGATGTATCCCAGGATGTGATCATCTCCGAGATCGACTGCGGCACTCTTGACGGAATTGAAGTGGAAGCCCTTCTCGAAGCGGGGGAAATCATTCAGCGTCTCGGGGAGCGGATCTTGGGCAGGATTGCCCAGGATGACATCGTGGACCCGGTGACGGGAGAGGTCATTGTGCCCATGGGAGCGGAGATCGACGAGAAGAGGGTGAAAGACATCGAAGACGCTGGAATTGAAAAAGTCTTCATCCGATCCGCTCTGACATGTCGCAGTGAGCGTGGAGTCTGTGCCAAGTGCTACGGGCGGGATCTGGCCCAAGGCAAGCTCGCCCAGATTGGCGAGGCAATAGGGATCATAGCTGCTCAGTCCATTGGTGAGCCCGGCACGCAGCTTACCATGCGTACCTTTCACATCGGCGGTACGGCAAGCAAGAGCATTGAACGCACCTCGGTCAACAACCGTTACCCCGGATTGGTGCGCTTTGTGAATTTGAATACGGTACGGAACCGCGACGGGGATCTTGTCGCCATGAATCGTAATGGGGAGATTGCTATTATCAGCGAGACGGGCCGCGAACGCGAGCGATATGTGATCATCTATGGAGCCAAGCTCAAGGTCGAAGACGGACAGCAGGTGGATGCAGATACACTTCTTGCCGAATGGGACCCTTTCACCACCCCGATTCTCACGGAGGTTGCCGGAACAATAAAGTTCGGAGACATTGTTGAGGGGCAGACCATGCAGGAGAAGCTCGATCCCGTAACCGGCAAATCGAGCAAGGTGGTCGTCGAATATCGCGATGCGGATGTCCGCCCCCGTATTTCCATCAAGGACGAAAAGGGCCGAACCGCGAAGGTCGGAGAGGGTGGGTACGCAAGATACTTCATGCCCCTGGGGGCTATCGTCATGGTGAACGAGGGAGATCAGATCTTCCCGGGGGATGTTTTGGCGAGGATTCCGAGAGAGACTACCAAGACCAAGGACATCACCGGTGGTCTGCCCCGTGTGGCCGAGTTGTTCGAAGTGCGCAAGCCCAAGGAGAATGCCGTCATCACCGAAATAGACGGTGTGGTAAATTTTGGAAAGGATACCAAAGGCAAGCGAAAAGTGATCGTCACTCCTGATGTGGGCGAAGCAAGGGAGTACCTCATTCCGAAAGGCAAACACATCAGCGTCCATGAAAGCGATTATGTCAGGGCCGGTGAACCCCTCATGGACGGATCTCCCAATCCTCACGATATATTGAATGTCCTCGGTGAGAAGGAAGTGGCCAAATACCTCGTGGATGAGGTTCAGCAGGTCTACCGGCTTCAGGGCGTCAAGATCAACGACAAACACATTGAAGTCATTGTGCGACAGATGTTGAAACGGGTCAGGATCACAGACCCTGGTGAATCCGAATTCCTCCTCGGAGAACATGTAGAGAAAACGGTGTTTGAAGAGGTGAACAGGAAGCTGATTGAGGAGGAAAAGCGGCCGGCGGCGGCGGAACCATTGCTCCTGGGCATCACGAAGGCGTCCCTGAGCACTCAGAGCTTCATTTCGGCGGCATCTTTCCAGGAGACCACGAAAGTATTGACGGATGCGGCTACGGCTGGGAAAGTCGATTACCTTCTGGGCCTTAAGGAGAATGTTATCATGGGGCGGCTCATTCCTGCCGGTTCGGGCCTGAAGACCTATAGGGAACTGCGGAAATGAGCTGAATGCCGAGAAGGGTTGAGGCAGGCCATATGGATTCAAAAAGGTCGTGGCAACAGATAAAGATCTTGACAAAGCAGACTTCGATCTGTAAAAAACATGAGTTTCGGGAGTCAAATCTTTCCTGAATCTGATATCTTTCAAGGATTAGTGACAAAATTGGAGAATAGTGGAAATGCCTACCATCAGTCAGTTGGTCCGTAAGGGGAGAGAAGAGATCAAAAAGAAGTCGAGCACTCCTGCTCTTCAAAACTGCCCACAAAAAAGAGGTGTGTGTGTTCGCGTCTATACGACAACTCCCAAAAAGCCCAACTCGGCCTTGCGGAAAATCGCACGTGTCCGGCTGACGAACGGCATAGAGGTTACCTCATACATTCCGGGGATAGGTCACAATCTCCAGGAGCACTCCGTGGTCCTTATCCGGGGTGGACGCGTGAAGGATCTGCCCGGTGTGCGCTATCACATCATCCGCGGGACTCTTGACGCTCTGGGGGTGGCCAACCGCAAGCAGGGCAGGTCCAAATACGGCGCCAAGAAACCCAAGTAATTCCTCTGAGGTTTTTTGAGGGGCCATGGTCCTGGTAAGGCGGCTATGGCCTCCTTTTTGTCTCTGAATATTCGATTCTGAAAACTGGGAGTCTGGTCGAGAACAGCACACTCGTCCTGAGGTCTCGACGCAGTATAAGGATCAATCCATACAGGCAGCTAACTCAAAGGTTCGAGGAGACGGATGCCAAGACGACGAGAAGTTCCGAAACGATATGTTCTGCCCGACCCGAAATACAATAGCAGACTGGTTGCAAAGTTCATTGTGAATGTGATGCGGCGGGGAAAAAAGAGTCTTGCGGAAAGCATTTTCTACGGAGCGCTGGATCTGCTTGAGCAGCGGACCAAGCAAGATCCCCTCGATTTGTTCCATAAGGCCATGGAGAATGTCAGACCCGTCGTGGAGGTTAAATCGAGACGGGTGGGTGGAGCGACCTACCAGGTGCCGGTCGAAGTCCGCAATGAGCGCAGAGACGCTCTGGCCATGCGCTGGATCATCAGCTACTCCAAGAATCGGTCGGAGAAAACGATGGTTCAGAGGCTGGCAGGTGAGTTGCAGGATGCGGCTCAAAATCGTGGGGGATCGGTGAAGAAGCGTGAGGACACCCATCGGATGGCTGAGGCCAATAAGGCGTTTGCACATTACAGGTGGTAATCCGGGTCTCGTCTTCATGGATTCTCTCAAAGTGGCGCTACGAGAATCACCGGTTGGCCTGTGATAGGCTGAACCGGCCGTTGTGATCGTTGGAAAACGCGTCTTTTTGGAATGAATGAGGGGACAGGGAGACTCCGTTTATTGCTCCTTCGAGAGGACGAGAGGTTTTTACGAAGCCTACCATCTTAAAAGGATCGGCGAGGAGGAAGGACGATGGCGAAGAAGAAGTTTGAGCGGACGAAGCCGCATGTGAATGTGGGGACGATCGGTCACATAGATCATGGGAAGACGACGTTGACGGCGGCGATCACGAAGAATTTGGCGAAGCGCGGGAAGGCG
>JAAYUJ010000438.1 GCA_012517775.1 Deltaproteobacteria bacterium | reverse complement strand
TCTCGGCAAGGAGGTCGACGTATCAGTTACGAGCATCCTCCAGACCACTGCCGGCAGGTTGATATTCACGACCCTCAAAGATGCGGAACACGGAAGACACCAGCATTGAGGCGTAGGTGCAAGGCAACCTCTCCTGTGGTCTTCCCTTCATCATCACTCGCAAGGCCCCCTTTGTCCTCATTTGAGCGATGTCCTGTTTCTTGCCCTTGTGAAGAACAATGCCAGCATGAGCATTCCACCTCGTGATTTGCTTTTTCATGTCTCCAGCGCCGAAGAGGGAAAAAGGCTGGATACGTATCTTTCTGCCAAAGTGATCGATTATTCGAGGAGTCAATTCAAGCAATGGATAAAGGAAGGATGCATACTGGTGTGCGGCGAAAGGATGAAAGCCAGTTATGCCGTCAGGTCCGGTGACACTGTCCTGGTAAAAGTTCCCGGGCTTGCTACAGGGAACGTCATCACTCCTGAGGCCATGGCTCTGAACATACTCTATGAAGATGATCTGATCATCGTCATTGATAAACCCGCCGGCCTGGTGGTACACCCCGGAGCGGGCCATGAGGAAGGCACTCTCATTCACGGCCTGCTGTCTCATTGCCGCAGTCTTGCCATGCAGGGCGCGCCCCTTCGCCCGGGAATTGTGCACCGCCTCGACCGGAATACTTCAGGTGCCCTGATCATCGCCAAGACGGAGAAGGCGTATCTCGATCTTATCCGGCAGTTCAAGACCCACAGCGTGCGGAAAATCTATCTGGCCATCGTGTACGGCCGTTTCCCGAAGAAGGATGGTGAAGTCCGGACCTTTATCGGGAGGCATCCGGAAGATCGAAAAAAGATGACCGTGCTGGAAAAGCCGGGCAGGGAGGCGGTTACCCGTTGGAGTGTCGAACGGGAGTTGGGTGAGGTGACACTTCTGCGCATCAGGCTCGAAACAGGGCGCACCCATCAGATCAGAGTTCACATGAATCACATCCAGCATCCAGTTGTAGGTGATGCAACGTATGGAGGCGGCAAACGGAGAACAAAGGGGCTTAAGTCAAAGGAGTTGAGGGATCTGCTGGTTCACGCTGACCGTCAAATGCTCCATGCCTGGCAACTGGTTGTAGAACACCCCGGCACCCGACAGCCAATGTCATTCGAAGCACCACTTCCCGCGGATTTTGAATGCATCCTTGGTGCGCTCGAAAATCTGCACAGCTATGCCGCTGACATCCCGAAAAGCCGCTGAGTTCGGCTCCGAACCACAGTTTCAAACTTTTCCGGAACACTCATTCAGTAAGCACATGTGCCACAGTGCGGACAGACTCTGCGATAGGCCTCGACGCGAGCGCAGCTCCTGTATTCCATTCACAGGGCAGGGAATCATCCTTTGTCTATTTGGGCATACTCGCGCGCACCGATTTCCTCAGGTCCTTCCCTGTTCCGCTCGTATTTTCAAGTCCTTCAGCCTGCGCAGAAACTCCCGGGTGGTATTGTTTTCGCGCTGATCGACCACGTGAGGAGTGATGGCGATGATCAGCTCCGTTCGATCATTGGATTTGCTGGTGTTGGCGAACAGGGATCCCAGGATGGGAACGTTCTGGAGCCCGGGAATGCCGTCTTTGGTTTCCTGAAGCTTCTGCTGGATGATCCCGCCGATCACCACCGTGCTACCATTCTGGGCCAGGAGAGTCGTGCGAATATTGCGTTCATCGAATCGTGGAGCGGTGTTGTTGTCTCCGACGGTTACGCTGTCCCCGGTGTTGCGGATGGTCTGTTCCAGTTCAAGCCGGACAAGCCCTCCCGCATTGATG
>JAAYUJ010000437.1 GCA_012517775.1 Deltaproteobacteria bacterium | reverse complement strand
TCCCATGCGGCACTTTTCGCCGCGGTTTTCTCCATGGCCGATGTGCTGGCCCATGAAAAGGCAGGGAGTTTTTCCTACTGGCTTGTCGTAGGGGCGGGAAATATCATCATCATTCTGCTGGAAGGACTGGTCGTCTCCATCCAGACGGTGCGCCTGGAATACTATGAATTCTTCGGTAAGTTCTTCAGGGGTGGTGGTGAGCGCTTCATACCCATCGACAAGGAATTGCGATCTGAAGAAACCAGGGTGTGATATTTGAGCTCAGGAGGTCGTCATGGAACGTCTGCAACTCCTTCTCATGTCGCTTGTGTTCACCTTCTTTCCAGTCGCGGCCCTCGCGACCGAAGTTGGCGCCAAAGCCGATTCCGCCGAAGGGCTTGGTTATCTCTCCGCAGCCATTGCGGTAAGTGCCGCCACCCTGGGATCAGGAATTGCCGTAGCCGTCGTCGGTGCGGCTGCCATGGGGGCCATCGCTGAGAAACCTGAACTGGCCGGCCGTGCATTGATTTTTGTCGGTCTAGCCGAAGGGATCGCCATCTATGGACTGATCGTAGCCCTCATGATCCTGGCAAGGTTATGAAAATTCTTGTCATAGCCGATCCTAAGACAACTCTGGCTTTCGCCTTGGCCGGCATCAAGACGCGGACAGCGCATTCACCCGCTGAAATTCCGACCATTCTCCAGAACGTCGAGGGTGGCAACACAGACCTGATCCTCATCACCGAAGCCCTCGCAGAGGAGAATCGCAAGACCATCGAAAGACTGATCGTCGAGCCGGGTGGCCCGCTCATCCTTGAGATTCCGGATACCGATGGCCCTCGGCCTCGGCCTGCTAGAGTCACGGAACGGATTGCCTCCCTTCTCAGGAGGTAGGAAGATGCCCATCTGGGGCCATGTGGAATTGTTGTGCCGGGCTGTTTCCGAAGAGGGTGCGAGGGAGGCGCGGCTCATCCTGTCTCAGGCCGAAGCAGAGGCCGCAAAGATTATCGCAGAAGCTCGGGAGCGCATGCAAAGAGAGCATGATAGCGAGCTCCTGGCCCGGGGAGGTGCAGCCCATGCTGAAGCCAGGCGCATCGTCGATTCGGCTGAATTCGAAGCCCGCAAACGTATCATGACTTTCCGGGAGCAGCTCATCCAGGAGATTTTAGAAGCGCTCCAGGTGCGGCTGGCAGGGTTCAGAAAGGAAGCCGCTTACGGTGATTTTCTAATGACGGCGCTGCGTGAAGGAGTCGAGCGCCTTGGGGGAACGGCGTTCGTTGTGGAGGTGAATGGAAGGGACCTGGAACTTTTGTCTGAAAGAGCCGGGAAATGGGCTGCAGAACAGTCCCTTGCGGTTGAGCTCATGGCTTCGGCCTCAATCGATGCGGGCCTGCGTGTATACACCGAAGACCAACGGCTCCTTTATGACAACAGCCTTTCGGTGCGGTTCAAGCGCAGTGAGAACGCCATCCGACAGGAAATCTGGAGAGCCATCTTTGGAACCAAAAGAGAGTCGTCCTGAAACAGCTGTCGTCACTGCCATCAACGGCCCGGTCGTCAAGGTGAGAGAGGCATCAGGCCTTTCCATGAACGAACTGGTGGTGATTGGTGATAGAAAGCTTCTCGGCGAGGTAGTGGAGCTTTACCAGAATGGCGCCACTATTCAGGTCTATGAGGATACAACCGGCCTCGAGCCCGGCACACTCGTCCATGGCCAGGGATTGCCCTTGTTTGTGGAACTGGGGCCGGGGATTATCGGCCGGATATTTGATGGAACTCAGCGGCCTCTTTCTGCCTCATTTCAGGAGAGCGGTGCGTTTGTTACCCCAGGCAGGACGGTGGAAGCTTTAGACCGCAACAAAACGTGGGCCTTTAGCCCCCGGCTGGAGGCAGGGGCAAACGTCTTTCCCGGTCAGGTCATCGGGGAGGTCAAAGAGCTCGATCACATCAACCATCGGATCCTCGTCCCGCCGGATAGTCGCGGAAGCCTCCTCTGGATTGCTCCGGAAGACGTCTATACGGTCGCGGACCGGATTGCGCTCATAGAGGACCCACAGGGGGAACAGCATGAGCTTTCGCTCTACCACCGGTGGCCGGTACGGCGCCTTCGCCCCTGCCGGGAGCGGATCATGCCGTCCGAGCCGCTCTTTACCGGGCAGCGGGTCGTGGATTTCTTCTTCCCTCTTGCCAAAGGAGGAACAGCCGCCATACCCGGTGGTTTTGGCACGGGCAAGACCATCACTCAGCAACAACTCTCCAAATGGGCCGATGCCGACATCATCGTTTACATCGGTTGCGGGGAGCGGGGAAACGAGATGGCCGGGGTATTGGGGGATTTTCCCCGGCTCCTGGACCCGCGGAGCGGAAGACCCCTCATCGAAAGAACGGTGCTTATTGCCAACACCTCCGATATGCCGGTGGCGGCAAGGGAAGCCAGCATCTACACGGGGATCACTATTGCTGAATACTACCGGGACATGGGCTACCATGTGGCTGTGATGGCTGACTCCACGAGCCGCTGGGCCGAAGCGCTTCGCGAGATTTCAGGAAGGCTTGAAGAGATGCCCGCTGAGGAGGGTTTCCCGGCGTATCTCGCTTCCCGCCTCGCTCAATTCTATGAGCGTGCTGGGGCGGTCATCACCCTGGGTGGGGAGCGTGGCTCTGTTTCGGTGATTGGGGCGGTATCTCCTCCCGGAGGAGATTTCTCGGAACCCGTCACTCAGCACACGAGGCGCTTTGTCAGTACCTTCTGGGCCCTCGACAAAGAAATGGCCAGTGCCCGATATTTCCCGGCCATCAACTACCTCAACAGTTACAGTGGATACGTGGGGGCCCTGGCTTCCTGGTGGAAGGAAAAGGCGGAGCCGGACTGGACTGCGATGAGGGATCAGGCACTGCAACTTCTCAAGGAAGACGCCCGGCTGCAAAACATCGTCAAACTGATTGGGGAGGACGCCCTCCCGGACGATCAGAAAGCTACATACCTTGGGGCCAGGCTCATCAAGGAGGACTTCCTCCAGCAGAGCGCCTACGATCCTATTGACACCTATTCCCAGCCCGAAAAACAGGTTCTGATGCTGCGACTCATCCTCCGGTTCATCGAGAGAATGCGCGAGGCGGTAAGACATCGTATTCCCATCTATCGCATCATGGATCTCCCGGTCCTTGAGGAATTCCACCGCATGAAGACTGCCTTCAAGGGAGACGATCCAGCGCCGTTTCGGGCTATCGAGAAACGCCTGGAGGAAGAATTCGAGGGACTGTTGAGGAGAGAGGTGCAACCTGCGAGGAAGGAGGACTAGCCTTGCGCGACAGGTCCGGCATCGAATATCTCGGAGTCTCACGAGTTCAGGGTCCGCTGGTCTTTGTGCAGGGAGTTCGATCTGTAGGTTTTCGCGAGATGGCTGAAGTGGTCGCTCCCGATGGTCGGACGCGGCTGGGAAGGGTTCTTGCGGTTTCCGAAGACACGGCGGTTGTCGAGGTCTTTGAGGGAACGGCGGGCCTGTCGGCTTCCCGGTCGAAGGTGCGCTTTCTTGGCCAACCTTTCCTCTATGCGCTGACTTCGGAAGAGGTTCTCGGAAGGGTTTTCGATGGATTGGGCAGACCCATTGACGGCGGTTCGCCGCCCATGGCCGGAGAGGCTCGGGATGTCAATGGCCTGCCTGTCAATCCAGTGGCCCGGGTCTATCCTCAGGATTTCATTCAAACAGGTATCTCTGCAATCGATGGCATGAATGCCCTGGTGCGGGGTCAAAAGCTCCCCATCTTCTCGGGAAGCGGGCTTCCTCAGGCGCAGCTCGCCGCTCAGATCGTCCGGCAAGCCCGGCTTCTTCAGGGAGAAGAGAGATTCGCCATCGTGTTTGCCGCCATAGGAATCAAACATGAGGAGGCGCAGTTCTTCAGGAAGGATTTCGAAGAAAGCGGAAGCCTTAAAAATGTCGCCATGTTTCTCAACCTGGCCGATGATCCTTCCATCGAGAGGCTGATCACCCCGCGGATCGCTCTCACCACTGCAGAGCAACTGGCCTTCGTTGAAGACATGCACGTCCTGGTAATCCTGACCGATATGACCAACTATTGCGAAGCGCTGCGTGAAGTGGCTACGTCCAAAGGCGAAGTGCCCAGTCGCAAGGGCTACCCCGGCTACCTTTACAGCGATCTCGCTTCCATCTATGAACGGGCGGGCAGGATCGCCACGGCCAAAGGCTCCATTACCCAGATTCCCATTCTCACGATGCCCGATGATGACATCACCCACCCCATCCCGGACCTTACCGGCTACATCACCGAAGGCCAGATCGTTCTCGACCGTGGGTTGTTTCAGAAAGGCATCACGCCTCCCATCAACGTTTTGCCCTCTCTCTCCCGCCTCATGAGCGACGGTATTGGGCCGGGGCGCACACGAGAGGATCATCAGAACCTGGCAAGCCAGCTCTATGCGCTCTATGCGAACGCAAAGCGCGTGGAAACCCTCGCGTCCATCATCGGCGAGGAGGAGCTTACCGCTCACGACCGGCTTTTCCTCAGGTTCTCCCAGCAGTTTGAGAGGCGCTTCATCAGTCAGGATTCCTGTGAGAATCGCACGGTTTTTGAGACACTCGATCTGGGATGGGAGCTTGCCATGATCTTTCCGGCAAAGGACCTTTCACGAGTGAGGCCTGAGCAGATAAGCCAATACGGTTTGAAAAAAGGGCCGATGAAGAATGGAAAGACTTCCCCTATCAGCCAACAGGAGTAATCTCCTGCGTCTCGAAGAGGAGCTTTCCGTCGCTCGAGACGGTCTTGAGCTTCTGGATGAGAAGAAACAGGCTCTGATGGCTCATATAGACTCGCTTTCCACCAAGGCCGAACGGGTTAGAGGGAGAATGAACGGGGCACTTGAAGAGGCTTACCGGCATTTGACAGAAGCCGTCTTGGCCCACGGGAGGCCTGCGTGCGAACGTGCAGCGCTGGCAATGAGGGCGGGGGAAGAGGTCAGCGTCAGGGAAAAGAGCTTCATGGGCGTTGCCCTGCCAGTGGTGCAGATCACTCTTCCGAAGTTCCTACCTGCTTACGGGTTTCTTGAGACCGGCGCGTCCATGGATGCCGTCGCGAAAGCAATTCGCCGGAGCATGGAATTCATTGGGGAGCTTGCCGAAATAGAGGTGGGACTTTTCCGACTGATCAACGAGATCAGACGGACGATCAAGCGCATCAATGCTCTGGAAAACATATACATCCCGCTCTATGACGCGACCATCAAATACATGGAGGGGAGCCTGGAGGAAAGGGAAAGGGAATTTCTGTTCCAGTTGAAACGGCAAAAATCCAAGGGAGGAGAGGTCAGGGATGGGTTTGTTTGAGAAGATTCTTGTTCCTGTCGACGGTTCCCGCCACTCCCTGAATGCGGTGTGCCTGGCTGCGAGACTGAGTCAGATTCACGGCTCGGAGTTGCGGATCTTTCATGTTATTGACGAGACCATTCTGGACCAGTTGGTGAGGTTTTCCGACAAGGAAAGGGAGACTGTACGGGACGAACTCAAGAACAGCGCACACGCATTCTTGAGTGACATGCGCTGCGAAGCACAACTGGGGGTTGTGACCGCATCTGAGATAATCATCCGAGAGGGGATACCCCACGAGGTGATCCTTCACGAGGCCGCATCCTGGGGTGCTGACCTCATCGTAATAGGAAAGCTCGGTCGACGGGGAATCGCCCATATTCTACTGGGCAGCGTTGCGGAAAGGGTGATCGAATTCTCGGATGTCCCTGTGCTGACCGTAAAGTGAGATGGGGAGAATCGGTCGTACTGACCAGAGGATGTGTTTTCCTGTGGTAACAAGCCGCACAGACTC
>JAAYUJ010000054.1 GCA_012517775.1 Deltaproteobacteria bacterium | reverse complement strand
CTTGGCAATTCCCTGCAGGAGATTTTCGAGGCGAGCCTTGCCGGCAAGTCAGGTATTACAACCGTGCCGCCTTCCCGATGGGGCCATGAAGCCTACTACTCCCCGGTTCCCATGACCCCAGAGAAAACTTACTGCCGGGTCGGCGCCTTCCATCACGTGGATATCACCCGAAAGGAGCTCGGCGTTCCCCCTCAGGACTTCCGCACCATGACCGATTCCACCAGGATGACTCTATGGCTTGCCTCACAGGCCATCGAACAGTCGGGCATCCTGGAAAGCGGCATCCCAAAGGAGCGCATTGGGGTGATCATCTCTCAGAATTCGGGGGAGGCGGCCTCAACTTTTTCGGATATTGTCATCGGGGGAGCTGTGGAACCCACCGTCGCAACGGTGCGCCGCCTCCTCCCCATGTCTCCGGACCAGGAAAAGAGCCTCAGGGACATGCTCAAGAACGGACACCTCGTTGTGGACGACACCACCTTGGTTGGAAGGCTCAATTGCACTGCAGGAGGTTACATCAGCAATAAATACGGCTTCATGGGACCTTCATTTGCCGTTACCGCTGCATGCTCCAGTTCCCTTGTGGCTCTCTACAATGCGATTCTTATGATCCGGCTGGGGATCATCGACGCCGCCGTTGTGGGAGGCGGAGAAGAACCTCTCCATCCACTGCATTATCTGGAATTCTCCGCCCTGGGCGCACTGGCCGGCATCTCCGGCAAAGAACGCCTTCCCGAGCATTCCTCTCGACCTTTCGACCTCGGACGTGACGGCATGGTCCTTGGTGAAGGGGGAGCCATCATCGTCATCGAGCGGGAGTCCCTGGCACGGAAGCGAGATGTCGACATTCACGGGCTCATCACTGGTGTCGGTGCGAGCAACAATCCATACAGCCTTATTGAATCATCCCGGGAGAGCCAGGAGATTGCCATACGTGCCTCCCTGGCAGGCCTTCCGTACGGGCCGTCCGAGATTGATCTCATCGAATGCCACGCCACCTCCACCGCGCAGGGAGACGTCGAAGAAGTCCACGCCATCCGGAGGATTTTTTCCAGAAATCAGAAAGCCTTGCTCACCTCGTTCAAGTCCCAGATCGGGCACACCCTGGGCTCATCCGGGCTGAACAGCCTGATTCGCGGTGTGATGGCCATGAAGGCGGGAGTCATTCCACCAACGATCAACTATGAAACCCCCGATCCAAACCTTGGCCTTGAAGAGGCGGGGCTCAGGGTCGCCACAGAACCGGAGACCTGGCGAATCGTCAATGGCCGACCGAGAAGGATGCAGGTCAACTCCTTCGGATTCGGCGGCTCCAATTTCGTCGTCCAGATCGAGGAATGCCGGGATGAAAGGGACCGTCCTCCAGCCCGCATGGAGATTCCAGGTTCTTCCGGAATGGAACCGCGATCTCCAGAGTCCCTGCAATTGGAAGGGATTTCCCTTTTCCGGGTGGACCATGGGAACAGATCCTACCGAACGGCCATCCTCAATGGGTCTCAGCAGGAGCTCGATGAAGCACTGCAGCTCCTTCGGAACACTTTCGAAGAAGTTGAGTTGAGTGACAAGACCCTGAGATCTCTGGCTCGACGGGGAATACACGTGGAACCTATCATCGACGCCGCACCACCCGTTGCCCTGCTTTTTCCCGGGCAGGGGTCCCAGTATACGGGCATGGGGAGAGAACTTTACTACAGCTTTCCCGTCGTGCGGACCTGGCTGGAGAAGGCCGCCGCAGTCGCCGACTTCGATCTTCTCAGCCTCTACCTGGAGGATCGGGAAGAACAGCTCAGGCAAACCCTGTGGCAGCAGCCGGCGGCGTACGCTCTGGAGTACGCTCTCTACCAGCAGTTGCTGGCCTTCGGAATCCAGCCTGCAGCCATGGCGGGTCACAGCCTTGGAGAACTCACAGCCCTGGCCGCGGCAGGGGCTTTTTCCTTTGAGGACGGCTTCCGACTGGTCACCAAAAGGGCCCGATCCATGGACAAGGCATCGGCCCTGCGGTCTGATCCCGGCGTCATGATGGCCACTGATGCTCCACTGGCACTGCTTCAGCAACAGGTCGCCCTGTCGGACCAGGTTTTCATTGCCAACATCAATTCCCCACTTCAGGTAGTTCTGGGGGGGAGCCGGGATGCCGTTCACAAATGCGGTGAGCGAATCAAGGAATTCGGCTACCGGGCCACACTGCTTCGGGTAAGCATGGCATTCCACTGTCCCCTTCTGCCCATCTTTTCCGATGAAATGCGGGCATTCACCAAGGCACTCCCCTTTCGAGCCCCTCGTGTCCCAGTGATTTCCAATACCATTCGGAAGCCTTTCCCGGAAGATCCTGATGCAATTAAGGAAATCGT
>JAAYUJ010000053.1 GCA_012517775.1 Deltaproteobacteria bacterium | reverse complement strand
TCCTTCATGTCGAAACCATTGGAGTCGCTTCCGGAGAGTTCGGCGTGAAGTCCGAGTCTAAGCTGAGTGGCAAAGGTGTTCATCCGGTTCTCGAGATGCGCGAGTTCCTTGATGATCGCATCGGACTGGATACGGAGGTGAGGGCGGTTCTTTGCCAGTTCGTCTATCAGGGGATTCGTGACACTGTCTGGACCGCAAAGAAAGCTTGAGACTTGTACGACCGGCACCCGGCCGCCCGATCTCTCTATGCCCGCAAAAATGTTGCGAAGCCCCTCATGGGTGATGATGGTGTGCAACCTGCCATGGGCCGCAGCATCCACCAAAGAGGCAAGCAAGTGCGCATTGCGCCAATACAGGTGCTCGAAGGACGGATTGCAGTCGGCATCAAGCACGTGAGCGGGAATCCCGGCAAAAGCCTTATCGCGAAGCAGCTTGCCTACATGACTGTCATAGATGCCCGGATTGAGAGTGTACTCCCTTCCCATCACGAGTACGAGCTGTCGGCCTTCGGACAGAGCCTCGGCGGCGAGGCGGGACGCCTCTTGGGCCAGCAGCATCTTCAAATCGAGATGAGCGTGGTAAGCCTGCTTTAGGGTGGTCAGGAAGGATTCAAAGGAGATGCTGATCCCATAAAGACCATAGACCGGGCTGAGATGAGGCAGCAACTTATGGGCAAGCATGTTAAGGTCCAATTGTCGAAGGTCCACATGAAACAGGTGTATGCGACAGGATGGACACTCCATCTCGGCGATCGCCTTCGCAACGGCAAAGGCGCCCTGATTGACCGTGCAAGTCCGGCCAAGGGAGTTGCCACGAACAGGAAGGAATTCCAGTTGGGGGGCGAGGATGGCCATGTGGTGCTCTCGGGAAAGCCTCAGCATTTGGCCGACCATGCCGATATGAGGAGCGCATGTGTCGACACGAAAATGTGGGCGCGCGTCGACGATATCCTGCTCGCGGACCCTGTCCACATGCACGGGGATGTCAAAGGGCGTGAAAAGTCGGGAGAAAAAGAGCGCCCACTCTGAAACCGCCAGACCCTTGGGAATGACCAGTCGATTCCGGGCCTGAGAGCGAGGCAGTTCACGATCGGCGAAGTCCATGATCCTGCCGTATGTATCATAACTCGGCCGCTTGTCGGACCTGCGTGGAGCCACCCGCATCTCGTTGACCGCGGAGCAGCCACCCAAAACGACGACAAATGGGGTGTCGTCGGCCGCACGGCCTGTCAGACGGGAACGGCTGCAACGAGCCGTTGTCTCGCCACATGCGATTCCACGGCACTCGATGATGGTCTTTTCGTATTCTATGAGAGTGAAATCTTTCAATCGAATAGGCACTGCTGTTACAGGTGCCTTGCGGCAGAGTGCTCGCACCAGCCCAAGGCAGGCCCGATGACCCGGCCAGGGTGGAACCACGCAGAAGGTGTTGGAGCCGGTGGCGGTCTGAAGCCTGGAGGCGACAGCGATGGGGAGGGATTCGCTCAACATGGTTTGGCCATGGAGCAAGGCTACAGCGTTTTTCGGGAGTTCGATCTGGTTCCAGAGCGTTTTGGCCATGTTGTCGACCACGGCCCAGGTGGCTGCGGCGAGGATCTCGTCTCTGGGAATACCCGAAGCCTGGAGAGCCCTTGCATGTTCCATGAGGAAAACCGAGCAGGTGGCATTGATCGCGTAGCTCTTGGAAGCCCTCAGCGCCATGTCGGCTGCCGTGGCAACGTCCGGGATATCGAAAAGAGCGGACATTGTGTCCATCAGGCTCCCCGTACCGGCCGAGCACTTGAGATTCATCGCGTTGTCGAAGAGTTCCGCTTTTTCGAGCGAAATTGTCGATATCTTGGTATCTTCCCCGCCGACATCGACTAGAATGCAGAACCTGTCATTGACGCTTCCGACACCGGATGACTTCAGCCGTGAAACGTGCCTGCGGGCAAGGGCCATGGAACCGTATACATGGGCGTAGTTCTCCACGAGTAGTTCGATGCGATCCGCCAGAGACGGGTAGACACTCGCGAGCACCTTGCTGACCTGATAGCGTGCGCTGCCGGTGATGCCGATACCAAGGATGTGCAGATGGTCGACCCCTTGTCCAATCAGATCTTCGAAAAGCCTCTTGATCGTCTCAACGGTATCACCCGCATTCTTTTGGGATGCTTTGTAGGAAAACCCTTCGCGCTGTCCGTTGCTGAGAACGAGCTTGGCCATGCTTGATCCGACATCGAGGGCCAAGAATACAGGTTGTGATTTCAGGGCGGCGGAATGGGACGGCTGCGTTCTCCCACCTGCGGGATTGTCGTAGCGATAGCGCAGGCCGAGATCGGTCTTTATGGTGAGAAACCCCGGATACTCCGCGGCAGTCCTCCCCCAGTGTCTGTTACCCAAGCGCCTTGCAGAGCCTTGACGGCTCATCTTCTGTTCCAGGTGCATGAGCCCGAGCACAGGAAGGCTTCCATCGGCATCGTGCTGAATATCCGTTATTCCCGACCTGACCAGATAATCCGCCGCGCAGTCCCGCGCGAACTTCCACTGGAACACGCCTCCTGTAAGGATGGCCGAACTGAAGCCCGGTTTAACGAGCTTACACACCTTGTGCACTTCGGACTTGAGGGTCACCGCCAGGGCATGATCGACTGGAATTCCCTGGTTCTTGTCCGAGACCGTCGCAGAGGAGGCGAAAACGCCACAGCGGTCCGTGCGAACTCGGATCCTGTCACGTTCTGCCGCGCCTGTTACACCGAGAAATCTCCTCAGAACAATGTCCACCTGGTTGCGAGGAATGTCGAGCTTTTGGAGAATGCGATCCAGGTTGATTCCGGAGCCGGCTCCGCAACGGGCGTTGTGGGCCAGCAAATTGTCGTGCAGAGAGCCGTCTGGATCGACACCGACGGCACAATACCCCGAAGCCGAGACCTCAATAATGACAAGAGGCTGATGCTGCACCTTCCCTTGTGCGGCAGCCCAAAGGGCGGCGGCGGGAAGTATCCCGGTCCCCTTTCCAAGCATGCGCAGGATGATGTCCCGAAGTGTGCCGGTGATGAACACGGCATCTGATGAGATCGAGTTCTCCGAATCAAAGCCGGAGAGTATCGGGTGAAGATCCTGTGCACTCGCCACCGCAAGACTGTGTACCAGTCCTCCGGACTCGTTGCAAAAATGCATTCGTACAGAGCACATACCCGCATCGACAAAAAGCTTCCTGAAGGTGTCATGCCCTGGCAATTGACTTGAGCTCATTGATACGCCTCATCGACTCGCTACGGGATATCGCCCCCTTGAACATCCCATACGGGGTGATGGCCATGCTCGAAGTGGCACGCTGTAAAGAGATTCTATTAAATAACCATTTTGACGATCAGAGCGATCGCAGGCAAGCATTATCTCATGAAAGGACTCTTCCCGGTGTTGCAGGTCTTGTCTGCCTGAATGCCATGGTCTTTTTCACAAGAGAGAGGCGTTGTCACCCTTTCACGGGTAAGCGTCTCCATTCGTCGAGGAATCGACCTGCACCAGGAATTTGAGTGATCTTGAAGGGCAATCTTCAACCCGCGATCAGCCGTTCCCCCACGAGCATTGCCCTACAAAAGTGTTGGGTACTG
>JAAYUJ010000436.1 GCA_012517775.1 Deltaproteobacteria bacterium | reverse complement strand
GCGATCCAGTCCATGTCCTCATCCAGGTCACGGGAATAACCCTTTTCCGTATCAGGCTGCGCGGAAATGATGATGATGGGAAGCCTTCTCAGCTTCTCGTTCTGTCTCAACTTCACCGCGAAACGGAGCCCTTCATCCATGGTGGCCATCATGATATCGAGGATCAGAAGGTCCGGATGCTCTGTTTCGATAAAGCGCTGACCGTCTGTCACGTTGTCTGCCGTGAGGACATCATATCCAAAGCGCTTGAGGATGGCCCCTGTAATCTCCAGAAAACTCGGGTCGTCATCTATGATGAGAATTCTATCCTGCGCCATAAAAGAAACCTCCGTGGATATGGGTTAACGATCATGATCCCCCGGATTGTTGCAGCCTTTCCAGACCAGGAGGTGTACGGACACTCCTCTCCGGGTCCAAGAACCCAAGAAGAGAATTCTGCCGATCGTAAATTCTGAAAAACCGTATGTCCATAAGACTAGATGCACCTACTCAACAAGCAGGTCGGGATTCACATCCCGACAGCTCCTACACCAGGGTGTCGGGTATGGAAACCCGACCTACGAAGCTGTCGCTACTTGGACTTGTTGAGAAGTCAAGACCGGATTTCGTGACTTCTCAGAGATGTCGAGAAAGTTTCCGGTTGGGCAAATTTGCCACCTCTGCGAAAGTTAAAAGTCATCAATATCGAAGGGTTGCGCTAGAGCTCCGGGGCCGTCGCACCCTCATCGGAATGGCCGGGAAGCTCTATAACGAAGCTGATCCATGCCCCTTCTTCGCCCTCGGAGCGGATAGTACCTCCGTGGCGCTCCACAATGGTCCGCGTAATGAACAAGCCCAGCCCTGTTCCCCGTGTGGAGGCAGTGCGCGGGCCCTGCAGGCGTTGAAATCTCTGAAACAGCCTGTGTCGATCCTCTTCCCGGATTCCCGGACCACTGTTCCAGATTTCAATCCTCAATCGGCTCTCATCTCGTTTCGCGGTAATGCGAATCCGTCCCGATTCCTCCCCATACTTGAGCGCATTGTCCAGAAGATTGGTGATAACACCTCTAAAAAGCTCCGGGTCCAGATTCCACTCCAGGTCTTCCGGAACGTGCGTTTCCACTTGAATCCGCGATTCCACGATCGCACTTCCCATTCCTTTGAGAACCGGATCGACGACCTCTTGAAGAATCATGGTGGGACGTTTCTGAATGGGCAGCTCATCCCTTTCGATCCGGGAAAGATCCAAATAGTGCCGGATCATCTCCATCGATTGTGTCAGGTTGCGACAGACGGCTTCCACCATGAAATTCTGCTCCTGAGTCAATTCACCAAAAATACCCTGCTTGAGTGCATTGGCGCTCATGAATGCATTGGCCACGGGAGACTTGAGCTCATGGGTCACAAAGCTCAACATCTCCATATAGTGACGATTGAGGCGGGAGAGTTGCTTGTTGGCGCCGTCCAGGTTCCTGTTGGCCTGAATGATTGCATCCATGTACTGCCGGAGCTCGGTCAGGTCGTGGAAGAAACCTACAACCGCCAGCACCTCTGATCCCTTGTAGAGAAGTGCCGCGGAAAGTCGAATGGGGATGGACCGTCCATCTTTGCGAATGACCTCTGTTGAATAGTCCAGGAGTACTCCCCGCCCCCCGTGCCCCTCACTCAACAAGGCCTTCTTGACGGCATGAGCCTCTTTTGGAGGATAGATCTGCTCCACGGAGATCTTCTGGAGGACTTCCCCCGTCTCGTATCCAAGGAGTCGCTCCGCCCCCTTGTTGTAGAGAATGATGCGGCCATCTCGATCGTTGGCGATGATTCCATCGGGACATGCATCCAGCAGCCTCTGTTCGAACTCGTATCTCAATTGGAGTTTGTGCTGGTAGACACTGATCCCCGCCGCCATGCACTGGAATGCAAGAAGGAGCCTGGAAAGCTCGTCTTTTCCGGAACGTTTGGAGAGTGCACATTGGGCACAGAGATCCGACTGTTCAGGGCCTGTCAGCCGGTCTCCCCCTGCCCCCCCATCGCTCATGAGAGGACACTGAGCACAGTATGGGGAAAAATCCCCACGTGTATCCTCAAAAACGAAGCGACTTTCCCGTCCTGCCCTGGAGCATGGAAGCTTTGCCTCAACTTCGCTGACCACCTCCTCCAGACGGCCTGCGGCCAGTCGATGGGCCATGGTGAGAAGCTGATTGACCGGAAGGACGATCATCCTGGTGAACCATCGTGTAATGAAGAAGCTTACCCCCAAAAGAATCAGGGCTAGCGCGAGAAGTATCTGAAACAACTGTCTGCTCAGTTCGTGAAGAGAAATGGCGGAAAAACCGGTCCGAACCGTCAGGGGTTTCTCCGCGTCATGACCGGACCGAGCATGGGTCACGATCTCGTAAATCGGTCCGTGGGGCGTTTTGCCTCTATAAAACAGCTGGCTGTCCTTCCGGTCATCGACGGTCAACATATCGATCCGATTCTCGGCGGCTTCCTTTCCCATTCGAAACAGCATCTGATCCCCCGCACCGAAAAGCTCCACATAAAGCAGTTTGGGGCGGACTCGAAAGAGGGTTGTAAGGCGGATTTGCGCCTGGCTTTCGAGGTCGCCGGCTGGAATTTCCAGGACTTGAGACAGCACTCCTTCATTCACTCTCCGTGCCTCGAACTCCAGATCCCTTTCCATGGCCGGCAAGATCAATCGATCGATCGCGACAGCGCCCGTAACGACCACAAATAAAAGCATGACCAATGTGACCAGTATGATTTTGTTCTGAAAGCTCAGACGCCTGATAAATTGCATGATCCCAGCCCGTGCGATGAAAAAAAGGCGGTTCCTTTACAGTTGGCCAGGCACGGTCAGCTGAAGAGGCGGTTCGTGCCTCTTTGATTGTATGCCGGAGTTACATGAGATACGCTTCCCAACACCCGAATCAGGATTCCGTTCTGGGCCGGCGAAATAAGCCCACCCCCTGTGAAGAAAATCCGTGAAGCACCTGCGGACGCGACTTTGATGTAAGATAAAGTGAAATTTGATAAGTGGCCGAGGAGAAATGGCGCGATATCGAAATCAATGGAAGACATGATCAACAGGGCTGAAAATCGATCAAATTAAACCACGATATCCCTTTCCGGTCAATTTTCTTGTAGACCTCTCACAAGATTTGATTCCATCGCCAGAGAGAAGCCGTCCAGAATGTATGAGCGGCTCTTCGCGCCGACGAGCCGCCCTTTTCCCAGAACGTTTCCCCGAATCTTCAGAGCAAGCGAACATGGGTACGTTCTCAATAAGTGAGTCGGGATTCCAATCCCGACGGCGATTGCACCCATATGCCGGGTATGGAAACCCGACCTGCGAAGTACGAAGCGGTCGGCCCCAGGACTTAATGCGAAGTTACGAACATGGATCTCAAGAGCTTGTTGTTTTTGCATGTTCGTGGTAATGGAACCAGCAGGATCCTGTGGTGAAAGACCGCCTTGTTCCAGAAAGATCAGTAGCAGGAGGGGGCTTGCACAATGAAAAAAATGTGGATTCGTCCGAATGAAAAGTGCGACAGGGAAGATCTGAAGAAACGACTTGAAGAGATCGGCAAAATCGAAGAGGACTCTCAACACGCTGACCGGTTGATACTGACGTTTCACAATCAGTCGGAAAGTGGTGTACGCATGGCGGGATTCAGGCTGTCCGAGGACTTTATTCAAGACTTTGATGATTTTGACATGATCCGCTAGAGGGGGCAACCGGGTCACCACCCAAAGTGACCCGGTTGCCCCCCTCTTAGAGTGCTCCGCTTCCTGTCCTTCCCTGCAGGGGAGTGATTCAGCGCTGAGCCTGACGACATTTTGCGCCCGCTATCTGATGCTCGCAAACTTGAAACGACCCTTCTCTCCCTCAGGCAGTGCCACCCTCTCCGTACCCGCCATGTTTGAGTCAAGCGGCCATTGAAGGCCCTCCGGGGGGATCGCTTCCATTGAAAGCCCGTTCAGTTCCGCGATCAACTGTGCAGACTCAGCAAATGCCGACTCGACGGATTCGGCCCACAGTTCCGAATTCATCCTGGTGAGCAGCCCGTTTATGAGCTCAAAATCGGACCGAGCCTTTTCCGGTCCCTTGAGGGCTATATTCAGTTTCTGGATTCGCCTTTCACAATTGGTCGCCGTTCCTGACTTTTCCACAAAACTGACAGATGGAAGCACTACATGGGCCAAGCTGGAAATCTCGGTCTTCAGGCAATCCTGGACAACAAGGACTTCCAGCCGCGCCATGGCAGTTGCCACCTTCTTCCTGTTGGAAATCAGCTCAAATGGATTGAAGCCGATGGTATAAAGTGCCTTGATTTCACCCTTTTCGATGGCATCAAAGACCTGCATGGCATTCAAGCCAACCTTATCCGGAGGCGAAACGCCCCAGATCTTCGCGGCATTCTTCCTTGCCGGGCTTGAAGTCACGGGACGATACCCGGGGAGATATTTGGGGAGTGCTCCGAAATCGGCGGCTCCCTGTCCATTACCCCCAAATCCCATCACACAGACACTCCCTCCAGGCACTCCCACCGAACCGAGAAGCATCTGAAGGAAGGCGCAGTTGCGGTAAAAACCGTCATCGACGGGAGAACCAGACGGGTCAACACCATATACCAGGCAAGCCGGTCTCTGGCTCGCATAAAGACGTGCCGCCTCGCGAATCTGATCCTCCGCAAGTCCCGTCTTGCCGGCGACATCCGCCATGTTGATCTTCTGAGCACTGCGCTCAAGCTTGGCAAAATCCTGAGTATGCCGTTCCACAAAATCCTTGTCATAGAGCTCTTCCATGACAATTGTCTTGATCAGACCCTGGAGAAGCGCCGATTCACTTCCTTCCTTCAATGCGAGGTGAATATTCGCCGTCTTTGTCAGCGGAACAGGTGAGGGATGTGCCACGATGAGGGGAGCTCCCTGCCGGGCGGCCTTTCTACAGCGGATCGCCGCCATGGCGTGCTTCTCGATGGTATTGGAGCCCAGTACCAGAACGGCTTTAGCCTGTTCGACATCCTGGAAGCTCCCGGGCATGGCGCCAAACCCGAGGCTTGCGGAAAAAGCCTCGTGAATAGCCTGCTGCCATGACCCTGAGGTGCTGTCGATATTGTTCGTGGCGAGACCACATCGGGCCAGCTTTTGCGCCAGGTAGTACTCCTCGTTGGTCAGCATGCTCCCGCAGAGCACCGCGATGGCATTACCGCCATGAGTATCCCGGATTCTTTGAAGGGCACCCGCTGCCGCTTCGAGGGCTTCCTCAACGGAGCACGGGATCTGTTCCCCTTCGCTGTTCCGCACGGCTCCTTCTTTAAGACGCTCAGGTGAGTTGATGAAGTTGAAGTTGAACCTTCCCATCTTGCAAAGGGCGCCTCGGTTGGCAGGCGATCCCGAATTACCGACGACCCGGACAACCTTGTCCTTCAATGTGTCATACTGTGCGCGACAGCCGGAAGGGCACTGAAGGCAGACAGTAGAAGTCTTGCTCAGCTGCCATGAGCGCACTTCCCCTCGCCCCACCCGGTATCCGATGGCGTCCACAGGGCAGAAATCGGCGCAGTGGCCGCAATCCTCGCACCCCGCATCATTCAGAGGAAGTCCGAAGGCTGTGGATATGCGCTGGTCAAAGCCGCGGCCGACCTTTGTCCAGATGTCCGCTCCCTGGATATCGTGACATGCCCGGATGCACCGCCTGCAAAGTATGCACTTGTTCATGTCAATGTACAGATAGGGGCTGGGATCGGAATCAATGGGATACTTGTGTCGCTCTCCCTCATACTTGGAGGCCTTGACCGAATAGAGATGTGCAAGATCCTGTAGCTCGCAGTTTCCTGCGGCGTAACAAGTCATGCAGTCATTGGGATGATCGGAAAGAAGCAATTCCAGGATAGTCTTGCGCGCTTCCGTTACCATGGGGGAATCCGTTTCGATCACCATTCCGTTTCGGACCGGGTAGACACATCCGGCGACGAGGGTGGACCAGTCTCCCCGTACATCCTCCACCACACAGATCCGGCAAGCCTCTTCCAATGGCAGTAACGGATGGTAGCAAAGCACAGGAATGTAAATTCCAGCCTTCTCCGCTGCCTGGAGGATCGTTGAGCCCTTTTCCACTTCGACTTCCTGGCCGTTGATTTTGAGTGTAACCGTTGCCATAGCGAGTTTTCCCTTTGATATCTCTGGATGACGATTTTGTAGCGCCTCGATCCCTCTTTTTCCCCTTACTTCTTCTTGCGCCTCGTGGCCTGCTTCTTCTGGTACTCCAAGAGATCCTTGCACACCCCAGCCGGACATATCTTCTGGTCGATATGTGCCCTGAATTCATCTTCGAAATGGGTAACCGCGCTGAGTACCGGTTTGCTGCTCGTCATCGCGAATTCACAATGGGGGATGGCAATCATGGCGTTGCACAGCTCCCGGATCTGGATCAGGTCGCCTTCAGTGCCCTTACCGGTAACGATCCTCTGCATGCTTTCATGCATCCGCTTCATTCCCAATCGACAGGGAACACATTTGCCGCATGAGACATTTTCCTCGAAGTCGAGGAAATATTTGGCCACCTCCACCATACAGATCTGATCATGAATCGTGGCAATGAGGCCTGAGTGCTTGTCGTAGTAGACATCAGACCTGTAAGTCCTCTCAGAATCGACGGAAAGGAGTTCGAACAGGATGCGGCCTTTTATGAGGGTCTCGTGAACGATATCGTGCACATGTTCCGGCCGGGCTCGAAGGTAGAAGAAACCTTTCTGAGGAAACCCAATGAATGGCCCGGCATCACAAAAGCCCCCGCACCCCACTTTTGCACCACCCAGCTTGATATCCAGGCCGGCTTCGGCGATTTCCTCTCTCAGCGCACCCCGAATCTCCTCGCAGCCGCAAGAACACCCCG
>JAAYUJ010000435.1 GCA_012517775.1 Deltaproteobacteria bacterium | reverse complement strand
TGAGGTCGAGATGAAGATCACAACGCAGAAAGGCAGATTGTTTGCCGGACGCATTCGGGATGGCGAAAGCGAGCTCAAGGTTACTGGTTTCATAGACACTGACGACAGCGTGACGATCCAGCTTTACGAGGAAGATACCAGAATCTTTTTCTCCGGCAAACTGATTCCCTGGACTACGCCCACACTGCGGGGTACCGCGCATCTTTACGAAGTGATCAACATTTCGTCGGACCCGAGGATGGCCACCGGCCTGCTCACGCTAAAACGGGTGAGCCAATGGGCAGGGCGGAGAGGAGCGGGAGAACTCCTCTCGACAAATGCGTTCTTGGGGTGAGGCAGACAGCCGGCACTGCTTCTCAGAATCTGCGGTTGTGTCAGATGGTCTCCAAGTCCTCCAGCCAGTGGAGGAACTCATGCGCGTTAAGGAACAGAAGTTTCATTTCTCCCGCGCCCTTCGATACCTTGCTCGTGCCTTCTAGATATGTAGGCCGGGATTCCAATCCCGACAGCCTTTGCATCAAGGTTTCATATATGGAAACCCGACCTACGAAGTTGTCGACACCTGAGCTTATTGAGAAGTCACCCCTGCTGAGGGCGAGCGCTAAACTCAGTGCGTTTGTACAAGGTATCGAAGTCCGAATACGACCTTTCAGCCTTAACGAGTATGGGTATCCTGATAGAATCAAATGTAGGGTGCCCCCGACTTGTTGCCTGTTCCGGGTAACCCGGCCCATTTCACGGACTATTCGTCAGCCTTCGGGCTTTCTCCCCCCTCCAATGCTTTTGATTGAGAGCAATTTGTCGTTTCGAGCAAGGCAAGAAATCGCTCTGAATCGGCACCACACAAAACCTTCTCCCCAAGTTTGAACCGACGGGGCTCAGGGGTATTTGCCTAAGTCAACAGCATTGTCTCCCTGCGCCTCCCCCTCGTACAAAGACTTCAGAACCCGCCAAGCTTTCCACCTCCCCAGGCGATCCAATTCTCGCAGTGCCGCTGTTTCTTTGTTGGTTCTCAGTCACTATTCGTCACTCCTTGCCGATTCTATTGAGCTTCACCTTCTTGGGTTCCGCTGAGCTGAGGGATGTCCCACGCGTGGCTCCCGCAGTCTTTGCGTTTTAAAGGCTTTGTGAGAGGCCATCTCCACTTGTGGAGGAGATAAGATCAACCTATGCTTTACAAAACTTTACCTATTATAAACATATATTTACACGACTTCTCCCCTCACGGGTCCGATTGTTGAAGCAGGAAGTCAAGAGCCACTGCATGAAGGATCGTATTACAACTTGGATTAATTATGAAAGGAGACACACCATGGTAAGTTCAATCGGCGGCACGGGAGGAACAGGGGCTTCGTACAGCTCACAGATGGTGGAAAAGATGTTCAAGGCAAAGGGCACCACAGGGGACGGCAAACTGGACGCGGGTGAAATTCATCAAGCCTGGACAGGCGGGTCACAGAGCAGCACCAGCTTAGATTCTCTGTTTTCCGCATTTGATTCAGACGGTGACGATGTCATCAGTGAACTTGAGCTGGACTCCGGTTTGTCCATCCTTTTCCAGGAAATGAAGAACCAGTCGGTTGATGCAGGATCCTCATCGGACAGGAGTGCAGAGCTCTTCGCCATGATGGACGGCAACGGGGACGGCGGTATCGATCAGGATGAAATGACCCAGTTTCAGGCAAACGCTCCCCATGGACCTCCTCCTCCTGGAGGACCACCCCCTGGCGGTCTCAGCACCGAAGAGCTCTTCTCTGAAATGGACACCGATGAAAGCGGAGGTATCAGCGAGAATGAGTTCACGGAGGCCATGGCAGAGACTGAGGAATCATCAACAGCACCTGTGACATCGGCAGCCGAAAGGGAAAGTTCCGAAACGGATATCAGCCGGCTGCTCATCTCCGCACTGCAAAGCTACCACAAAAATGCGGCGGGGGACTATGCGGAAAAAACAGCCACGACCGGTTCCGTATCTTCCTATGCATGAGCTGTGCGTTCAAGATGGGAAAAAAGTGCAGCCAATGGGGGAAAAAGCTTCCGTCCCAAGGGAGATTTCTCTGGCAGGCAGTCATCGGCTGGATCAAGAACCTTCAACATCCCCCGCTTTTACCGGGGGGGATGCTCAGATTGATGTTCTCCAGTTCCCACCTCGATGGCTGCCTCTTGTGGGGGGTGTTGTCCCAATCCGCCTGTGAGCGGCGATCACGGACACTTGGAGGCGAATACGGGTTTGCGCTTTTCAGCAAATGCTCTCAATCCTTCCATTCCTTCCGCATGGGCGGCGCAGTTCAGCAACCCCCTGCGCTCACGTTCCAGTTGGGTCTCGAACGTGCTGTCGAAGGAGTCTGTGAGAAGCTTCTTGGACCACGCGAAAGAGTGGAGGGAGCGGTTTGCAAGGTCACGGGCCATTGCGGTTGCTTCATTAAGGACACTCCCGTCGGCTGCAACCCTGGTGACCAGCCCCCAGGCGAGGGCCTGCTCTGCGGAGATGGGCATGTCAAATGCCATGATTTCCATTGCCCTGGCAAAGCCGACAAGCCTCGGGAGCGTGAAAGACCCCCCGCCGTCGATGGAAAGACCGCTTGAAGTATACGCCTGTCTGAGGGATGCAGATTCCCCCATGACTCTAAAATCGCAGGCCAGCGCCAGGGAAAACCCCCCTCCGGCCGCAACACCGTTGATGGCCGCAATAACGGGTTTGGGCATCCGGCGGATTTCTCCGATGGCCTGATGAAAAATGCATACCAGTTCGTGAAATGCATGATGAGGTCCATGGGGGGAGTCAAGGGCCCACTTGAGGTCCCCCCCGGCGGAAAAAGCACGGCCCTCCCCGGAGATGACAACTCCCCGAACACTCTCATCTGCGGCAAGCCTCATGAGATGCATGGCAAAAGCTCCCGTCAGATCCCGGTTGAAGGCGTTCAGAGCCCCCGGTCTGTTTAGCAGCAATGTGGCGAGGCCATCAGCCTTCCTGACGATTACAGGTTCTCCCATTTGTTCTCCTCCTGACCGAAATGACATGGATCCCCACGTACACAGAAATGTCTATATCCCGTCTCCATCCGCCACTCAATGGACTTATCATCCCATGCTTCATATAAGCACTCTTAACATCGCAGTGTTTATTGACATCCCTTTCGGTGCGACCCCATAATAGATCATTGTTTTATCGAATCATGAAAAGCGAAAGGACAAGACTATGAAATTGATGAGAATACTGTTCCTGCTGTCTTTCCTGTCATGCTTTGCCCTTTCGGGGATGGCCATGGCAGGGAGCTTTCAAGTGTATCCCGGTTCTGATCTGCGTGAAGATCTGAGAGGCATGGCCAGTGGACCGGTTGTGAGAAACCTGCTGGAAGAATTCAAGGAAAAGAACCTGAAGACGCTGGTCTTTGTCACTTCTGCCGATTTTGAATCCGTCGTATCTTTTTATGAGAAGACAGGCAAAAGATATCGTGTGGGGGCTCTGGAGAGAAGACGGGGCAAGAAGCTCTATTCCGCAGGGACAAAACTGGAAGAGGCCTTCGTCATTCTCGACGGCGCCCCGGATCTATGGACTTCGAGACTATGGGTCAAGATCCAGAGCCCTCTCATCGAACAGGTCCAAGGTGAGGCACTGGACCGGGAGTACCGGAACATCCGGCCAATGACGGAAATCATCCTGGTGGACCGCCGGGAATCCCAGAAATGAATGAAAAGCCTGTCTGCCGGCAGCATATCACGGCTGGATTGAGTCTTCCCGCAACACATTCCCGCTGACGGGCTCGCCTGTGAGGAACCTCAGCACGTTTTCAGAGGCTGTGTGTGTCGCATGGTGTTCTTTTTGAAGAAGCAGGTCGGGATTCTAATCCCGACGAACGCATGTCGGGTATGGAAACTCGACCTGAAAAGGACTTTTCATTGCTCAGTGTGCCTCAAAGGAGCATGAGGGACTGCCGTAAGATCGCATTATATAGTGATGGACGCCTCGAAGGGGTGTGAAAACGGCTCCCTCTCTCTTCCGAAAGGGCTGAAGATTCTCTATCGGCGCCTCTTCGATTCCCGGTTTACCGCCTCGATGACTTCCCAGACTCTTCTTAAAGCCGGAGCAAGCCGCCACTCCTCCGGTTTTGTGGAATATTCCTCCCCGTCTCCGTTGAACTTGTAAAAGTGAACCGTGCAACCGCGATACTCCTCATTCTCCCCTTGCCACCGGATGAAGTTGCCGGGGAAGATGCCCGCAATCTTCCAATCGGATTCCAGGCACCACTTCTGCGTGATGTCATGCCAGGTTTCACAGAATGTGGTGAGATATTCCGCACCCGAAAGAGCGGCAATGAGGCGGGTCACCCGGCGGAGGTCATCCATCAGATCCTGCTTGCGG
>JAAYUJ010000434.1 GCA_012517775.1 Deltaproteobacteria bacterium | reverse complement strand
TCTTTCATGGCCCGGAGAATACCCATGGCTGTGCCCGTTGTTCCGAGAGTGACGACGACCGCGTTGACTCTGCCTTCTGTCTGCTGAATGATTTCAGGACCTGTTCCAAAATGATGCGCGGCGGGATTGGCCGGATTGTTGAACTGGTCCGGCATGAAGTAACGATCCGGGTTCTCCCTGACCATCTCATAGACCTTCTCGATGGCACCGTCGGTGCCTAGAGAGCCCGGTGTCAACAGCAGTTCCGCACCGAGGGCCTTGAGGATCTTCTGCCGTTCGAGGCTGGCTGTCTCAGGCATTGCGAGGACAATCCTGTAGCCTTTGACGGCGGCTACCATCGCCAGTCCGATGCCGGTGTTGCCACTCGTGGCTTCTATGATGATCTTCCCTCGACCCAAGAGCCCGTGCTTTTCAGCAGTCTCAATCATGTAGAGGGCAGGTCGGTCCTTAATGGATCCACCCGGATTCCTCGCCTCCCACTTCACATAGAGCGTCACGGCGGGATTCGGATTCATCCTGTTGATACGAATCAGAGGGGTGTTGCCAATACATTCCAGCACATTGGAGAAAACGTTCTTCATGCTCTGAAGCTTTCCTGTCTCAAACCGCAGCCTGATGGAGATGCGCTGACGTGCATGCTGAGAGAACGGACAATGATCCTGACTTCGGAGGCTGACTCAGTGTGGTGGAGCTGTGAGCAAATCTCCGGCGGACGTCTTGATATATAGGCAGCCTGCCGGTTTTTTGTCAAAATCTTTCATGAGCAAGGAATCATGGGGCAGGTTATGGATCTGTCGCATTCAGATCATACCGCACCACTTTGATTTGACCTCAAGTTGCCTTGGCGGTATAAGATTCCACGTTTTCAATCCTGTTCACTGCATTCAATCCACACTGAAAGCAAGCTGAAAGCAGAGGAGCGGCCCATGAAAGTTGGCGTAATGGGGACGGGAGCTATTGGTGGATATTTTGGTGGGCTCCTGGCCCTCTCGGGAGTGGATACCCATTTTGTTGCCAGAGGCAAGCACTACCGGGCGATTCTCGAGGAGGGTCTGCATATCGTATCCAGTCAGAAAACCCACCATGTCATGATTCATGTGACCCCCGAGCCTGATGAAATTGGCCCTGTGGACCTGCTTCTGTTCTGTGTCAAGTCCTATGATACCGATGATGCGGCCCGTCTCATTGAACCCATGGTGGAGCAGGATACCGTGATCATCAGCCTCCAAAACGGTATCGATAACCAGGACAAGCTGATTGAGGCGTACGGAAAAGAAAAAGTGATGGCGGGCACTGCATTTATTGAGGCATCCATCGCCTCTCCCGGCGTCATTGCCCAAATGGGCAATCCAGGGCGAATCGTCTTTGGGGAATTGTCGGGAGAACGCAGCGGGCGTGCGTTGGATATTCTCCATCTTTTCCAATCAGCTGGAATCGATGCCGAATTGAGTTCAGATATCTCTAGAGTACTCTGGGAGAAATTCCTGTTCATCTGCGGCATTCACGGCGTCAGTACTCTCTCACGATCCTCATTGGGGCTGGTTCTTGCCGTAACCGAATCGCGCGAGCTTGTGAGAGGTGTGATGAAGGAGGTGGAAGCTCTTGCACATCAGCAGGGCGTGAAACTGCCCGAGGACGTTGTAGAGAATGCCATGGCTCTCGCTGACGGTTACCATCGCAACTTCAAGCCTTCGATGCTTCGTGACCTCGAGTGGCGCAGACTCATGGAGGTCGATGCCCTCAACGGAATGGTGGTCAAGTTGGGAAGGCAATTGGGGATTGATACCCCGTTGAATCATGCGATTTATGCCTGTCTGAATCTGGAGAATCAGAAAATCGCCAACCCCGTCTGGGCATTCCAGTGGGAAAACTAGCGCGTTTCTGTAAGCTCAGTGCGAATCGAGGATAGAATGGAATTTCGTTACTGCCCTTACTGTGGAAGCGGTCTCAATCGCAGAAGCCATAATGCAGCGGCAAGGCTTTATTGCGAATCGTGCGGCCGTACCCATTACCGCAACCCTGCAGTGGGGGTGGCTGTGATTCTGGTGGAAGGGCAGCAGGTGCTCATGGTACGCCGATTGGGGAGTTATGAGGGTAAGTGGTGCATCCCATGCGGATACGTCGAATGGAGCGAGGAGATACGTCAGGCCGCAAGGCGAGAAATGATGGAAGAGACGGGACTCCATGTGGCGGTAGGTCCCGTGTTTGCGGTCCATTCCAATTTTCACGACCTGGAAAACCAGACGGTGGGAGTGTGGTTCTGGGGGAAACGTTTGGCCGGGGACCTTTTGGCAGGTTCGGATGCCGGCGAGGTCCGGTTCTTCGAACTGGATAAGCTGCCGGAGCAGATGGCGTTTCCAACAGACAGAATTGTATGTAGAACACTCAGGCGCTGCCTGCGGCAAGGGGACATCTCCCGATGGCTCGATTCATGCCTGGAAGAGGATTGGATGCCAAGAGAAAGGACGGAGGAACCCGGAGTTTTTGTTTGACCCTTTTTCAATTCTCTGTTAATGCTTTGGCACTTCTGAGCATCTCCTGGATTCTTTCAGATGCAACGGTCAATCTTCCAACGGAGGTTATTCAATGATGGGATGGGGCGAATTCCTCTGCGTTGAGTTGAAGCGTAGCGTGTCGAGTATGCTGCCTCAAGATATCCCCTGGTATGATCCCAGTCACGCTGTGTTCTTCGGAGCGCTTTACAGTGCGTTGAGCTTCATAGGTTTGGGGGTGCTTGCAGCGCTTCTGATCACTATGAAACGATTGAAAAGCGGCGATGATGGAGGACATCACTAACCTTTGGTCTTTCCCTCCGTGCTTTCCCCCGACTCTTTCGAAGGAGACTGAAATCTCGGCATTGCGTCTTCGGGTGCGTCTCTGCGCCGTTGGTGGAAAAGAGGCTGCAGTCTGGAGAACATGTCTGTTTTCTCAGTCACCTACATGAATTCCACCCGTTCTTCCGTGGAATTGCCTTTGTTTGACAAGCAACTCGAATGCTCGCTGTTTCCTGCTCAACGCCACCGCTTTCTTGTAGTCCCGGAGTGGTTTCAATGAACCCAAGAGTCTTTAGAGAATATGATATCCGCGGTGTCGTTGATGTGGATATCGGGGAAAATGATGTGGTGGTTCTGGGCAAGACTTTTGGAACCTACATGTCCCGACAGGGTAAGAATCGAGTGGTCATCGCCCGCGACTGCCGCATCAGTTCAGACCGTTACAGAGATCTTCTCCTGGAGGGGATGATATCGTCGGGTATGGACGTAGTCGATGTGGGGGTATGCCCCACTCCACTGCTTTATTTTGCCATCCGTCAGCTGGATCGCCAAGGGGGCATCATGATCACTGCAAGCCATAATCCCCCGGATCACAACGGGTTTAAGATCTGCAACGGATACGATACGATTTCAGGGACTGAAATCCAGGGATTGGCGCAGCTCTTTCGGAGCGGCGGCTTCACGGAGGGGGTCGGGAAAGTGGAATCCTTCGATATCATCAGCCGCTATAAGGAGTTTGTCGCCGGCAACGTCTCACTTCAAAAAGGCCTCAGGATCGGTGTCGATGCGGGAAACGGCACGGCCGGGCCTGTAGTCCTGCCCATTCTGGAGTCCCTCGGGTGCGAGGTGCATCCTTTATATTGCGATATGGACGGCAACTTCCCCAATCATGAACCTGACCCCACCGTGCTTGAAAATCTCGGCGACCTGCGGGAGCTTGTCCGGAGAGAGGCTCTTCATGCGGGTCTTGCATTCGACGGAGACGGAGATCGACTTGGTGTTGTAGATCACAGAGGGGAGCCCATTTTCGGAGACAAGCTCATGGTGATCTTCGCAAGGGAAATCCTTGCCCGGCGGCCTGGAGTCACCTTTGTTTCCGAGGTCAAGTGTTCCAAGACTCTGTACGATGACATCGAAAAGAGAGGTGGCAGGGCTGTCATGTGGCGTGCGGGCCATTCCCTCATCAAGGCTAAGATGAAAGAGGTCGATGCGGTACTGGCTGGAGAAATGAGCGGTCATGTCTTCTTCAAAGACCGCTACTTCGGATTCGACGATGGAATCTACGCGTCGTGCCGTTTGCTGGAGATACTTGCTGAAACCGGGAAGACAATACCGGAGCTCCTGGAAGGCATTCCCCCGACTTTCTCGACCCCCGAGATTCGCGTAGATTGTCCGGATGAAATGAAGTTCGATGTTGTGGCAAGGGCCAAGGTGCTTTTTTTGGAAAAGGGCCTGCAGGTTATCGACGTGGACGGCGCCCGCATTGTCTTTCCCGATGGGTGGGGATTGGTTCGCGCTTCCAATACCCAGCCCGTTCTGGTCCTGCGCTATGAAGCGGAGACAGAGGAGAGGCTGGCTGAAATAAGGGATCTGGTCGAGGGCGTTATCTCTCGAGCTCAAGCGGGCAGTCTTTAGCCGGTCCTTGCAGGAAAGGAAAGCAAATGGGGTCCGGGACGCATCGCCCTGCGTGCCTCGTCACCGGGGTTGCCGGATTTGTCGGGAGCCATCTCGCTGAGAGACTGCTTGCTTTGGATTACCCTGTTGTGGGTGTTGACAACTTTTGTTCAGGTTTTGAGAAGAATATCAAGCATCTCAAAAATCATCCGGGCTTCTGTTTCCATGAGCGGTCCGTCACTGAGAAGGGACTTCTCGAAGATCTCACGAGACTTCAACCTGGATTGCGAATCTGCTTTCATTTGGCAGCCATCGTGAGCGTTCCATATTCCGTGGAGCATCCTGAAGAGACTATGGAGGTAAACTACCATGCAACAGTCAGGTTGCTGGAGGAAGCGGGGAGCAATGGTTTGGCGGCTTTTGTCTTTGCCGGCTCTGCTGCTGAATACGGGGACGACCCGAGGCTTCCCCTTTCAGAGGAGTTTGCGAGTCATGCCACGCATCATTTGAGCCCCTATGGTCGCGCCAAGTTCCTGGCTTCAAAGGCGGTTGCGGCCACCCCGATTGGTGCCTCACTGAGATGTTTCAACATCTTCGGGCCGCGACAAGACCCTGGCAGCCCATACAGCGGGGTTATTTCAAAATTCATCGATATGGCTCTCAATGGGCAGCCCCTGACCATATTCGGTGACGGCCTGCAAACGCGTGATTTCATCTACGTTGCTGACATCGTCGAGGCCTATCTCCTCGTGGCCGGCCTGGTACCCGGCAAAGGCAGGCCTCCCTCAGGGGTTTACAATGTCGGGACAGGGAGGAGTATCAGCGTCCTCGATCTGGCCGAGGCAGTCCTGGAGGTGACGCATCGGCCGAAGGCACTGAACTTTCTGCCCGAACGCCCGGGGGATATTCGCCATTCGGTTGCTTCCATCGCTGCTCTGAACCATGTGGGAGACTGGATACCGAGAGTCTCTCTCCACGAGGGTTTAGAACGCACAGTGAAGTGGATGCGAGAGGATGGCTGATAATGCGGCTTGGCGGATGCATTCTTCCTTTTGGGAATATGCTTGATACTCGATGCAAGTGCTTGACAGGGAAGTGAAAATTTAGCCGGGCGGGGTAGCTTCATTCACTTCGAGCATCCCGCATTGAGCCGGAGAATGTGTATGATTTCCGGCATGAGGTAATATACAAACCTGCTTTTCCCCAAGAGACGAAAGGAGTCGAGAGATGCCTGAATTTGGTAATCCTTTTTCTGTATTGGCCCTTGACCGCAAACTCACTCATTCCGAATTGGTCCGGACCATTCGCTTCATGGTCGCCGCAGAGTATGAGGCTGTGCAGCTCTATATGCAGGCTGCGGAATCTACCGACAACGAGCTTGCCAAAGCTGTTCTCAAGGATATTGCCGAGGAAGAAATCGTTCATGCGGGAGAGTTTCTAAGGCTTTTGAAGGAGCTGGAACCTGAAGAAGAGGGCTTCTACAAGGAGGGAGCCGAGGAGGTTGAGGAATTGATCAAGGAACTGAAAAAGTAGAAGTGAACAGAGTTCTCTACAGGGAAACGATACGCCCTTCTACCATGTTTTGCGTATCTTGACACCGTTTTCTCGCAGATACTCCTTGATTTCCCTTATGGTATAAGTGCCGTAGTGTACCATGGATGCGATCAAGGCGGCGTCTGCGTATCCCTCTTTGAGTACACGGACGAGGTGTGACGGTTCTCCGGCGCCTCCGGATGCAATGACCGGGATGTTCACCCGGCTTGAGATGAGCCGGGTGAGATCCTGATCATAACCGTTCTTGGTGCCATCCGCGTCAATGGAGTTGAGGCAGATTTCACCGGCACCGAGACGCTCGGCTTCCAGTGCCCACCAGAGTGCATCGATTCCCATGAAAGTTCGCCCGCCATTGATGACGATTTCATATCCCGATGGTATTCTTTCCGAGCGATTCACATTTTTCACATCCATGCCCAGGACGACGCACTGACTTCCGAAGGCGTGAGCTCCTTGCTTGATGATTTCCGGATTGAGTACGGCGGCCGAGTTGACACTCACCTTCTCGGCACCTGCAAGCAGGACCTCCCGCATATCTTCCAATGTCCGGATACCGCCTCCCACGGAAAAGGGGATAAAAATCGTCTCGGCGACACGCCTCACCACGTCCAGCATGATGGGTCGCCTCTCACTGGAGGCCGTAATGTCATAGAAGACGATTTCATCAGCTCCTTCCTCGTAGTAAAAGCGGCCCATTTCAACGGGGTCACCGATGTCGATGTTGTTCCTGAACTTGATGCCTTTTGTCGTCCGTCCCTCGTGGACATCGAGGCAAGGGATGATGCGTTTGCTCAGCATGGGTTTCTCCTTCAAGGTGAAAACAGGCCGTCCCAGACACAGAAATTGGTCATGATTCGCAATCCTGGCGGGCCGCTCTTCTCAGGGTGAAACTGGACGGCAACGAGGCTGCGGTGTGCGACGGCGGAAGCGAAGGGTAAAGCATATTCGGTGGTTCCAACCGTATGTCCTGGATCGGCGGGCTGGGGATAGTAACTGTGAACAAAGTAGAATTCACTTTCCGGTGGAATGCCCCTGAATACAGGATGGTCCTTTGAAAAGCGGACTTCGTTCCATCCCATGTGTGGGATTTTGAGTCTTTCGCCACCCGTTCCCTGCAAATCTGAGGGGAAGCGGATTACCTTCCCCGGGAGCAGACCAAGACACGTGGTATCGTTTTCTTCGCTGTAGTCGAACAGGACCTGGAGGCCGACGCATATTCCCAGAATGGGGACTCCGGCCTCAAAGCGTTCGCGGAGGATCACGTCCAGACCCAGCTCAATGAGATCCTCCATCGACTTGCCGGCGGCTCCGACCCCCGGGAAAACGATTCTTTCCGCCTTCTGGATTTTTTCATGGGAGTCCGTGATTTCACATGTGAATCCCAAGTATTTCAATGCCCTTTCGACACTTGTCAGGTTTCCGGCTCGATAATCCAGAATTGCAATCACCTGTCACTCCTTCGGATTTGGATGCCTCTGCTTGAAATAGGCCGTAAAAGTATCCATTATTCAAATGACGGTCAAGAAAGGAGAATTGTCCCTGCGGAATTGTTGGGAATGATCTTTTGACATTCAGATAAGGTCCATGCAAGATGATCCCCAGCAGGATGCCATGTCGTTATAGACTTTTCATAGCTAGGAAGGCAGATCAATATGCTCAATATAACGGAATCTCTAAAGAGGCAGAGAGACCAGATCATCAGTGACAGCAGTGAAGAGCAGCTTGCAAGGCATGCGAGTCTTCTCGATGTTGCTCTCATCTCCCTCTATAACAGGTTGGTGAATCGGATTGATCTGGATACCGAAAAGTTACGTTCCAGCGGAGTCTTACTCGGTACCGGCTCTTTCGCGAAAGGGCTGATTGGCCCCAATCAACCGGTGCATCTTCTGTTTGTGAAGACGGAATCTTCTCCCTGGCACGATGACTGGCTCGAGGAGATTACCGGTCCCCTGTCCGAGTCTGGATGGATGGTTGACATGTTCCCGGGAAGCGTCGAAGAGCTCCTTCAGGGCGCTTTGAGCGATCCGGCCTTCTTACTCAGACTCCTTGAGACAAGGTACATCTCTGGAAACCGCCAGGTGAGCGACGATTTTGAGAATCACCTTGAATCAGTGCTCCAGGGACGCAGGGACGCAGTTCTTGCGGATCTCTATGCAACCGTTCGGGACCGCAGTGCAATGCTTAATGAGAGTCAGACCTGGTTGGAGCCCGACATGGACAAGGGCCCAGGGGCCCTTGCAGACATTGATGCAATCCGCTTGGCATGCCGAATCGCGTCCAACGTGAAGCATCTGGATGATGCAATTTTCCGCGGTTACCTGACCAGACAGGAAGTGGACCTTCTTCAGCAGGCGGAGAAGACATTCACACGGCTTTTGAATCTGTCGAGAAGTCTTTTTCTGGAGTCGACAGGCGTCCTCGGATTCGATCAGCAGGAGGTCCTGGCTGGAAAGCTGGGGTATGCGGCTTCCGAAGGATTTCTTCCGGTTGAGTCCTTTATGCAGCATGTATACCGATTGTTCCACGGCGTGCTTCGGGTATCCCAGGAATTCTGGGAGAGGCTTCACGAAAGTCGCGATGAGGTGGGATTCGGTGAGGTTTCCGAAGAGGAAATTGAAACCGGCGTCACGGTGAGGGCAGGGAAGATAAGGATTCGTACCGATCGATACCCTGCATCGCCGGAGCATCTGGTCCATCTGTTCAACCTTGCGGCCAGGAACGGCGTGGGTTTCGACAATGTGACAAGGCAGTGGGTTGAACATCATCGCAATGTCCTCAATGCCGCTGCAGGCAACGTGCGTGTCAAGGAGGAGCTCATGGAAATGATCCACTCGGATTCCTCCAGCATACCGGTTCTTCGACGGTTCTACGATCAGGGGCTCCTCACTTCTCTTGTGCCTGAATTAGCCTCTGTACACGGACTGACACAACACGATGCCTTCCATCTATATCCGGTCCATGAGCATCATCTTCGTACCCTCGGTGAGCTCAAAAGGCTCATTGCCGGTGAGTATTCCCAGTTAGAGCCGGAGTTGACCCAAGTGGCCCAGGGAATCGGCGATTCCTCCATCCTTTTTCTGGCCGCTCTTCTCCATGACATCGGCAAGAGCGCCGGCGGGGGGCATGCTGTCCGGGGTGCCGAAATGATCCCCACTATCGGCAGCCGCCTCGGATTGACAAAAGCTGAAACAGAGGATCTCCAGTTCCTCGTGGGGCAGCATCTTCTGCTCATAGACAGCGCTGCAATGAGGGACCTGGCAGATGAGGAGATGCTGGCCAGTTGCGCAAACACCATCGGCTCGACTGAAAGACTGGATCCTTTGGCCCTTTTGAGCTTCGTCGATATGGCGGCGACAGGTCCCAGAGCATATCAGAAATGGCGTGATACGCCGGTCATTCCCCTTTATCAGAGGCTGCACCTTCTTCTGGAGAGGGGAGAACCGAGTCCCGAAGCGATCAACGAGCGGATAGCGAGCATCAGGAGCCAAGTTGAGCGGGAGCTTTTCAAACTGGTCGGGCAGAGTGATTTTGAAGCCAACCTCACTCATCTGGCGCCCCGGTACCTTCTCTCCATGCCCCCATCTGCCATTGCAAAGCACCTTCGAATGGAATGGCAGCTTCGAAATTCTGATGCGCCTTTCGTCTGGGAGGTGGAAGTCTCCGACGATATGGCCGACCTGACCCTTGTGAGCTATGAAGAGCCGGGATTGGTTGCCAGATTCTCCGGCGCACTGTCTCTCCACGGGATGAACATCCTTGGGGCCCAGGTTTTTGCCTTGTACGACGGGGTGAGTCTTTTCATCTTTCGATGTCGCTTGCCCGAGGAGATGGAAAAAAAGCCCGAATGGCCGGCCGTCATCCGAGATATGCGGAATATTCTGGATGGGAAAATGGCGTTGAGCTATCGCATCGCCGCCCACGCGGCGAGTCTTTCCCGTCGCAGGACCCCCTCACGCAGCGTTCCGACTCAGATTCTCGTTGATAACGATTCATCGGGTGCTTATACGATTTTGGAGGTATACACATCGGACAGGGTTGGCTTGCTCTACACGATCACCCGTGTGCTTTTTGAGCTGCAGCTGCGCATTTACGTTGCCAAGATCACGACACGGGTCGATCAGGTCGCCGATGTCTTCTACATCAAGACCCTGCAGGGCGAAAAAGTCACCGATTCCGACCGCATGGACGAATTGAAGAGGGCTCTCCACTTCTGGCTCGATCAGTCGCCTGACTGCCTGTGAGCGCTGCCGTGAGTCCCAGCGACAAAGACAGAATTCGGCAGGCGGCCGGGCTCCTTCACGGGTTGGCGGAGAATCATCGAAATCAGGGAATGCGCAGTTTCTGGCCGATCTGGACTTCCTTGCCCTTGATTTGATTTGCCTTCTGCAGATCCTGTATGCTCACCCTGTAGGTTTTTGCAATCTCCGAAAGGGTATCGCCCTTCTTGACTGTATGGGACTTTCCTGAGCCGTGCTTCTCTGGAGATCCCTTTTCAGCTTGCGGCTTTATTTCAGCCTTCGGCATGGGTGGTCTCGACGTCGATCTGTCGGGGGGGACGTCCGCAGATGGTCTTTCTGCTGAGTCTGACTGAGTCTGGATGGAGCTCAGTCGCTCCTCGAAGAGTTCTGCTTTTCCCTCGGGAAGTCTGACGTCACAAGCCCCTGCCGGGATGTGGTCGGCACGGAGGGTGGGATTGAGCTTCTTAAACTCGCGATAAGTCATTTCAGCTGCCTCTGCAGCATCTTGTATGGGCATCGGGGCAGAAAGGGAGAGGTTTACCCGATCCACCCTTTGCTCCGGGTAGCCATGTCCTTTGGGGAGAGAATACCCGTATTGGGTTGGGTTGCCCAGGACCTCTTTGATTGCAAGTATGCGGAAAACGTAGCGCTCCGTTTCCTGTGGCAGTTTCAAGTGGTAGTAATCGGAGACCCTCTGTGCCCGTGTTTCCTCCATGATGCGCTTGTCACCACAGTTGTATGCCGCTATTGCCATCGCCCAACTGCCATGGCGCCTGCGGAGATCGTCAAGAAGGCGCAATGCGCTTTCCGTGGATCTTTCGAAGTCGTACCGACTGTCGAAACTGCCCCTTTGCGGCAGGCCGTAGGAGGAGCCCGTGTTCGGCATGAATTGCCAGGGCCCGGCCGCGCCTTTTGAGGAAGCAACGTTCGGTACCAAATCGCTCTCCGCGACGACCACGTATTTCAGATCGTCGGGAAGTCCATATCGATGCAACCGTTCTTCAATCCAGGGGAAATAGCGCTCCATTCTTTTCAGCCACAGATAGACCTGGGCATGATTATAGACGACTATGGTAAATTCCTTGTCAAAACGCTCGAAGACATCCTGATTGTCCAGGGGAACCGCTTCTCCGCAAAGGTCCATCTTCGTAGGCGTTGGGTAGAACGAGGAGATGGACGGAATGAAACCTGCGCCTGGTGGATGTGCGGCAGGAATTTGCTTTTGAGAGGCCAATGCCTGGGTTGAAGGTTCCCTGGACTCGTCTTTGGCAGGTGCAGGCTTTTCCGGAGTTGCACATCCAAAACAGGCACATAAAAGCACCCATGCAAGAGCAGTCATGATCAATCGATTGGACGAATTCATCTCAAGGCCTTTCATTTTTGGTTCATCGCGGATTACCGTGAAGAGCACCGAATTGGGCGAATATCCGGAGTTTGAAGTTGACGAAGTTCCTGTACCCGAAAGCGACGCGCATTATCGTTCTCAAGACTCCGTTGAGACCCTCTACGAAGCCGTTGGTAAC
>JAAYUJ010000433.1 GCA_012517775.1 Deltaproteobacteria bacterium | reverse complement strand
GGAAGCATATGTGGAGATCGGTAAGTCCGCCTGTAGAACCCCCCTTCAGGATGCTCCCGGAGGTCGAGGTTTCTGATGAGTTCTTCAATTCTTCGAGCCATCGTGCTCCTTTCGGGTGTTGTAAACGTGTTGAAAAGTCAATCTTCAACGTTTATCATAAATTGCTAAAAACAACAGTACCTTCTCAATGAGTAGGTCGGGATTCCAATCCCGACAGTCTTTGCGCCACGGTATCGGGTATGGAAACCCGACCTACAAAGCAGTCATTGCCTGGACTTGTTGAGAAGTTACAAACAACACGATCTGAAACGACTGCCTTGCACAACAGATACCTCGGGATCATCCCGTATAACAGCATTTGAGAGATTTTCACTTCAAGGGCATGAGCAATGGCTAATCTGCGCATATGTACTTATCCTGATCCTGTTTTGAGGCAGAGGGCAGCGGAAGTCACCGCGATTGACAGGGAGATTTGCAGGCTCATTGATGACATGGCCGAAACCATGTATAAGGCTCCCGGAATAGGACTCGCGGCAAACCAGATTGGAAAGCCGCTGCGCATCCTGGTGATCGATATCCAGAAGCCCGACCACGAACAAGGACTCATTGTCCTGGTAAACCCCCAAATCGTTGGAGCTCAGGGTGAAACCACCTTCGAGGAAGGGTGTTTGAGCGTGCCGGAATTCTTCTCTAATGTCAAAAGGTTTGAAGAGGTTACGGTGCGAGGGTTTGACAAAAATGAAAAGGCCGTTGAGATCACGGCCAACGGCCTGCTGGCCGTGGCATTGCAACATGAGATCGACCACCTGGAGGGCAGGCTTTTCATCGACCGGATCGGCCCTGTCGCAAGGGATGTTTTCAAGAGGAAATGGAAAAAGAAGCTGAGAGATCAAAAGGAGTAAATTCGGCGTTTCCGCGCATCGCTTTTTTCGGGACGCCTGAATTTGCCGTTCCTTCCCTTGCGAGACTCGTCTCAGCGGGTGCTCCCGTTTCCGTGGTGGTGACGCAACCCGACCGCCCCAAGGGGCGTGGTGTGAGAATTGCCGCTCCTCCGGTAAAGATCTTTGCCGAAGAAGCAGGACTCCCGGTTTTTCAGCCAGCGCGGGTCAGAGCAGGGAACGTCATCCAGGAGCTGGGCTCATTCCATGCGGAGTGTGCCATCGTGGTGGCTTACGGCCAACTGCTGCCCCGAGTGCTTCTTGATGTTTATCCTCTCGGGGCCATCAACGTCCATGCCTCTATCCTGCCCCGACACAGGGGCGCCGCCCCTATCCAGCGGTCTCTGCTGTGCGGAGATCGCACCACGGGGGTAACCATCATGTTGCTGGATGCAGGGATGGACACAGGGCCTGTCCTGAGCTGGAAAGAGATCCCCGTGGGGGAGGATGACTGCTTCGGGACCATGCACGACAGGCTTGCACGACTCGGAGCGGATCTCCTTTGCGAGACCGTTCAGAAGTGGAAAGCCGGCCTGATTCAACCCGTACCCCAGAAGGATGCCTTTGCCACTTACGCTCCACCAATCAGAAAAGAGGAATTGCGCCTGGACTGGCGACTTCCGGCGCAGCGGGTTGTCAACGCTATTCACGCTTTCGATCCGGTACCGGGGGCATATACGGCCCTTCAGGGCAAGAGGCTCAAGTGCTTTTCCGGGAGACTCCTCTCCTGGCAGGGAAAGGGGGGGAAGGCTGGTGAGGTGGTCGGGCGGACGGAAACGGGTCTTGTCGTCCTGGGGGGTGATGGAATCGCTCTGAGCATCGGTGCTTTGCAGCTTGAAGGGCAGAAGCGACTTCCTGCACCGGATTTTCTTCGGGGTCACCCCATTCCACCGGGCACCGTCCTGGGGTAGTTTTAGAAAGGCAGGTAACCGGCTTCATGACTCCGTCGAAGACAAAACAAGGCTTTCCCGTTTATGAAGAAGACAGTTTGAGGCAACCTGCAAGGAAGACCCTCGCCTTCCTCCTCGGACTCACAGCTTTTCTGCTTCTTCTCTTCCTCGGGATCGCATATCTGGTTCCCTATTACGGCTTTGGCCGAATTCACTCCCAACTGCCCTGGCTCATGGGAATAATCACGGGTACGCTAGGGGGGATTATCCTTGCCGCATTCGTGCTTCTTATCCTCGTCACCCTTTTGGGCCACGACGTTCCCCTTTCCCTCAAGCTGCGTGGCGCAGTACTTAGATTTCTTCTCCCCGTTCTCATTGTGGTTGGCAAGCTCCTGGGATTTCGTAAGGAGGAGGTACAACATGCTTTTGTGGCCGTGAACAATGAGCTTGTCATGGCTCAGTGCCGGAACGGCCACCCCCCTCGAAACATCCTTCTCCTCATGCCTCATTGCCTTCAGAACAGCGAATGCCGTGTGAAGATCACCTACAACGTTGAAAACTGCAAGCGATGTGGGAAGTGTCCCATCAAAGACCTTCTCGAACTGTCAACGAAATACCATGTCGACCTGGCAGTAGCCACCGGGGGAACCATTGCCCGTCGCATTGTAATTGAAAGGCGACCCGATCTCATCATTGCAGTCGCATGCGAACGCGACCTCACGAGCGGCATTCAGGACACGACCCCTCTTCCCGTCTACGGCATTTTCAACCAGCGCCCTTTTGGGCCGTGCTTCAACACCCGGGTGGCAATTGATCGAGTGGAATCCATTCTCAAGGAAGTGACTGCCCTGAGGGGAGACCATTGATGCTATCCACCGGTCTATGTTCGCCTCGCAACCGCTCTGCAAATCTTAAAGGCAGATTGGTTTTCCGGGGCTGCGATGTGCTCATGCATTTGTAATTTCTATTTGACACACCGATCGGATTCCTCGTATGTAGCTTGGCGTCATGGTGACGCCTTTGGCTGCGTCCCGTTGCCTCCCGACGCGTATTGACTTTGGAAGGAAGCGGATCGCACACGCTCTCTTTTCCCGGTCCGGAAGTTCACTTCGGCCGGGGTTCTTGTCCTCACCGGCGAAATCGCGATGTGAGGCTTCTGAAGCCTCAAGGAGCGCTCTTTATGCCTTTTTCTTTTGGTTTTACCTGAGGCTGCGGTTGTCTCTCTACCCGTGACTGGTAGACCCGGGAAAGACCAGAAGACTCATCTCTCGCGATCCCCCATTTTTCGTAGAAGAGCATCCCCTATCCGATCCGTTGTCACAGGAGATGCGTCCTGAGGCAGCCCAGCCGTGCCGGCAAGTGTCCATTACTTTTTGCAACCAATGCAGAACAATCTTGGAACTGCGGTGCTCCCACTCCTTGCCGGATGCCTGGAATCGGGATCGCAGCAAGTGTGGATTCCTGTCCTGAGATTCTTGCCGTATGGGAGAAATCATGGCTGCGCCGGGTCAGAGGTGAGGATGGAAAAAATCAAGCTTTGGGTCAATGATCACGAGATCGAGGCCGCTTCGACGGACACGGTCATTGAGGCTGCGGAGCGTGTGGGAATCACCATTCCACGCCTTTGCTCTCATCCATTGCTGAAGCCGAGTGGCTCATGCAGGTTGTGTGCAGTTGAGATCGAGGGCTATCGGGGCCTTCCGGCAGCCTGTTCTACTCCTGTCAAACCCTCGATGCGGGTGCTCACCGACACCCCGAGGGTGCTCGACTTCCGCAGGGAGATGCTCTGGAGCATTCTGCTGCACCATCCCCGGGAATGTCTTGGATGTTCTCGAAACGGAACGTGTGAATTGCAGCGTCTGGTGGAAACGATAGGGATTGCATTCCCCTACCCTGCTCCGGAGGTGGATCGTCCTCCTGCGCAGCCTGCGGGACGCTATTTCGAGAGGGATTACAGCCTGTGTGTGAGCTGCGGGCGATGTGTGCGTGTCTGCCATGAAGTGCGGGGTGCTGGGGCCGTTGTTTTTCGGGATATGGGCGGGCAACAGCGAGTGGGGACACCGCTTGGTCTCTCTCTGGAAGAGGCAGGCTGCCAGTTCTGTGGTGCCTGTGTGGACGTTTGCCCCGTTGGGGCGCTTCGCGAAACAAGGCAAATCCCCGAAGACGACTTCCTGGAGTTGATGCAAGCGGACTGCGAAAAATTCGGCCCCATACTGAAGGACCTCTTTGGAAAGGGATTGAAGCGCAGCTGGAAACGGTCCAATTGTCCCATCTGCACAGCCGGTTGCAGTCTCTCATTCGAGACGGCACCGGACGGGAAAATCCTGCAAGTCCGGCCGGAGCGGTCCTCGTCGGAGAATCGCGGGCAGGCCTGCGTCCAGGGACGCTTCCTCTTGAAGCATTACCTGCAGAGGCCTGATCGGCTCACCAAACCCCTTGTTCTGCAACACGGCGAATATCGCCGGGAGGAATGGGGAAGCGTGCTGGATCGCTTGGCGGCAGCGTTTCAAGCCTGCAGACCTTGGGAAGCGGCGGTCCTTGCCGATGCCAGGATGAGCACCGAAGACCTTTACCTGCTGCAGAAATTCGCACGAACGGCCCTGAAGACAGGTCTCGTCGGTTGCCTCAGCCCTGCAGGATGTGCTGCAACGGAGAGATTTCGCGGCCGCCTATCGAAAAGATGCGCCACGGACAGCGACCTGAATGGTCTGACACGGTCCGCTTGCATCCTGTCCCTCGGCTTCAATCCTCCAGCTTCGCAACCTGTTGCAGGGACAATCTTACGAGAGGCCGTTCTCGCAGGATCGAAACTCGTGGCAGCCCATCCATGCAGCGTGAGCCTGAGCCGATACGCTGATATATTCTTGCAATACATCCCGGGCACGGAGGCTTTCCTTCTTGCCGGAATCGTCCGGGCTGTACTGGATGAAATGCCGGAAGGCGCGAACTTCTCAGTGCAACACCCGGCGATTGTCGATGCGCTGAAAAGGGATCTCGAAGCGTGCAACCCGGAACAGGCCGCAAGGGTTGCGGGGGTCTTGCCTGAGAGCCTCTTTGAGACGGCACGCCTTCTGGTATCATGCAAACCTCTCAGCATTCTTCTGGGACCTGCTCCTGCCGAATCAGCCCACGCGTGCCAATGGATGGACGCCCTGACGACTCTTCTTCGCATCACAGGAAACGGGGAAGAGTCGGGGGGCGGCATATTCCCGCTCTATGGACATGGCAATCTTCGCGGAGCCTCGGATCTGGGAATGCTCTCCGATCTCTATGAGTTCTCCTCGCCGGAAAGGGAATATGACCCGACCCGTTTTAAGGATCTCAAGGAAACGCTCGTTACGGGAGGGGTGAAAGTCCTCTATATTACGCTCCAGAGCATGGAAAGCAGACTCTACGAACTCCTGAGGCCGATCCTGGACGGCATTGATCTCGTTGTCCTGCATGATCTGGTATCGCCGATCACTGGGGGCGATTTCGCCCCAAGGCCTGCGGATGTGGTATTGCCCATGGCCTCAGTCCTCGAAAACGGTGGCACCTTCGTATACGCAGATGGAAAGACGAAAGATATCGCCCCGGTGGCGCAACCGCCCGGCGAAGCCAGATCGGTCCAATGGGTATTTCAGGAGCTTGCGCAGCGCATGAAGATCCCCGGGTTTCGTTTCAAAAACAATGGAGAATTGGCGGCGGAAATCCGCACGCACTTGGGCACCGCCACAGCCCGGCAGTCGTATAAACCGGAGACTGCCCACCCGAAGCCCTGCTGCACGGTTGGCAAACTCAGATCTGACGCCACCTGTCCGGAGGCGCTCCTGGAGTGGAAGCCGCCACCCATTCCCACCTCCCTCGATGCCTCTGGTTCCGGATTTCCATATGTCGCCGTTCTCAAGGAGGACTTGGGATCCTATTTCCTCGGTCCTCTGCTCGCAGAGGAAACGAAGAGAACGTTTCACACCTCCGGAGAGATCGAGATGAATCCCAGCGATGCCTTTTCCCTCGGTTTCCATCCGGGAGAGGTCCTCCGGATCGCCTCAACCGAAGGCGAGTGGGAAGGCAGGCTGGCCATGAACAACTTTGTGGCTTCCGGTACCATAGCGGTATCGAGCCGTTCTCACCCCCTCTTTTCCCGATTGTGTCGCGCTGAAGGTCGCTGCGTGGCCGTGCGGGTGGAGAAAATAGGGTGAATCGGCCGCTTATCCACAGGGCTCGGAGTACAAGTCTTCCAAAAAAGAGAGAAGATGCGGAGACTGTGTCGTTGCGGGAATGGAGAGAGAGGAGTGCAAATGTTTTCCATCATCGCCCATGAAGAACTGGCCCCCCGAGTGCACCGCATGCGTGTCCGGGCTCCGGTCGTGGCTGCAAAGGCAAAACCGGGCCAATTCATCATCCTCATTATCGACGAAAAAGGAGAAAGGGTTCCATTTACCCTGAGCGGTTGGGATGAAGACGCCGGGCTGGTGGATTTCGTCTACATTGAAGTGGGGAAGACTACTCGTCGATTGGCTGCCTTAAAGGTCGGCGATGAGGTGGCCCATTTCGTGGGACCTCTGGGCAGGCCGGCGGAAATTGGCCGGTTTGGAAACGTGGTTGCAGTGGTGAGCGGGTATGGCATCGCCGCCATGGTTCCTGTGCTCAGGTCGATGAAAGAACAGGGAAACCACGTCACGACCATTCTTCAGACCCCCGATCGAGAGAGGCTTTTCGGTGAGGCGGATCTGCAGCTTTTCAGTGACCGAATCATCCCGGTCATCGAACCCAACGGGGAGGAAGTGACGGGGAGTGTCACCCGGTCTTTGAGGAGACTCCTGGCCAACAGCGCACGGGAACCCATTCATCGCGTAGTCGCCATGGCATCCCTTTGCATCATGCGGGTTGTGAGCGAAATCACCAGACCGTTCGCGGTCAAGACCATGGTCCACCTTACCCCGCTCATGGTGGACGGCACGGGGATGTGTGGTGCCTGCCGACTCAGCGTGAACGGCAACAACCGGTTTGCATGCGTGCACGGCCCCGAATTCGACGCTCATGCGGTCGATGGATGGGAGGTTATGATGGCTCGGCGCTGCACCTATGCAGATGAGAGCGTACTGCAGCAAGGGTTCCAGTGCCGCGGGTGTTCCCAGTGGTAGTTGAGGAATCCGGTCACAAGCTTTCAACCGCAGTCCTCGATAGAGCGGCGTACGACGGGACGGCGGAAACAAGGGAAACAAGGAGCACTGCTCATGTCAGAGAGGAATGGTCAGAAAGCCTCTTCGGAAGATGGCGGCTCGAAAAAGTCGAAGATCGATTTGAACCGGCTGGAGATGCCGAAGCAAGCGCCCGAGGTGCGCAGGCGCAACTTCGATGAGGTGGCTACGGGCTACACATACGAAATGGCCATGGAGGAAGCGAAACGCTGCATTCAATGCAAGAAGCGGAACTGTCAGCAGGGTTGCCCGGTAAATATCGACATCCCCGATTTCATTCGCCTCCTCCAAAAAGGAGACATTGAAGGGGCATCCCGGGTCCTCAAAGCCAAGACGTCCCTTCCCGGCATCTGTGGCCGCGTCTGTCCACAGGAGCAACAATGCGAGCATGCGTGCACCCTGAATAAGAAGGGGGCGCCAATTGCCATTGGCAGGCTGGAACGTTTTATCGCCGACTGGGAGCGTGGGGAGGGAATCATATCGATGGCGCAAATCGCTCCAACTTCGCTCAAGCAAGTGGCTGTTGTGGGATCAGGGCCGTCCGGATTGACCGTGGCCTCTGATCTGGCCATCCGCGGCCACCGTGTAACCATGTTTGAAGCCCTCCATGTGGCCGGAGGCGTTCTCATGTATGGCATCCCGGAATTCCGCCTTCCCAAGGAGATTGTCCAACGGGAAGTGGACTACGTTGCATCGCTCGGTGTCGAGATTCGGCTGGATACGGTCATTGGCATCAACTACAGCCTGGACGAACTTCTCCGATCTCGCTATCAGGCCGTTTATCTCGCCACGGGCGCCGGTCTTCCCATGTTTCTGGGAGTGCCGGGGGAGAACCTCAACCTGGTCTATTCCGCCAATGAATTTCTCACCCGCACCAATCTCATGAAGGCTTATCTCTACCCGGAATATGCCACACCGGTGAAAATGGGAGGCCGGGTCGCCATAATCGGGGGCGGCAACGTGGCCATGGATTCGGCCCGTTGCGCGGTAAGGCTTGGAGCAAGCGAGGTGTCCGTCATCTATCGACGCACAAGAGACGAGATGCCGGCGCGTCTGGAGGAAGTGGAAAACGCCGAAGAAGAGGGCATCCGTTTCTATTTCCTTTGCGCCCCCACCGCATTCATCGGCGATGGGCGGAACAATGTGGCGGCCATGGAGCTCATTCGGATGAGACTGGGAGAACCTGACTCCAGCGGAAGAAGACGGCCGGTCCCGATACCGGGAAGCGACTACGTTATGGAGGTGGATACGGTAGTGGTTTCTCTTGGAACCACACCAAACCCGCTCATTTCCTCCACCACGCCCGATCTTAAAACATCCCGTCGAGGCACGGTCTTGGTGGACGATAGGGGCAGGACATCCAAGGCGAGAGTCTGGGCCGGAGGTGATATCGTCTCGGGAGGAGCCACTGTGATCAGCGCGATGGGTGAAGGCAGGCGGGCTGCATCCGCAATGCATCAGTTTCTCAGTGAATGAGGGGGGTGAATATGGCTTCGGCGGCACCCGAAAGACTGGTCGGATCGGTCATGGTGGTCGGTGGAGGCATCGCAGGGGTCCAGGCGGCTTTGGATCTGGCGGAAAACGGCTTCCCTGTTCATCTGGTGGAGAACAGCGCAGCCATTGGGGGAGTCATGAGCGCCCTGGACAAGACCTTCCCGACCAATGACTGTTCCATGTGCATCCTTTCTCCCAAACTGGTTGAGTGCGGAAGGCACCCTGCCATCACGATCCACACCCTCACTGACGTCCGCAGTGTCGGTGGGGAAGCGGGTAACTTCATCGTCAGCCTGTACCGGAGGGCTCGTTATATCGACGTGCAAAAATGCATTGCGTGCGGACTCTGTGCTGAGAAGTGTCCCCGCAAGGTCCCCGATGCTTACAATATGGGGCTCAATCACCGGAAAGCTGTCTATGTGAAATATCCCCAGGCGGTCCCTCTCAAGTACGCCATCGACCGGGAACACTGCATCTATTTTGAAAAGGGTAAATGCAGGGCTTGTGAGAAATTCTGCCCAACCGGCGCCGTCAATTTCGACGACAGGGACACGGAGCATACCTTGAACGTCGGCAGCATCATTCTTGCCCCAGGGTTTCAGCCCTTTGACCCCGGTACGTTCGATACCTGCAGTTATGCCCAATTTCCCAATGTCATCACATCCATGGAGTTCGAGAGGATTCTCTCCCCGTCAGGTCCATCGGGCGGGCACCTGGTCCGCCCATCTGACGGGAAAGAACCGGCCCGTATTGCGTGGCTCCAGTGCATAGGGTCCCGGAACATCAACCAGTGCGACAACAGTTATTGCTCTGCGGTTTGCTGCATGTACGCCATCAAAGAGGCGGTGATTGCAAAGGAGCACAGCCGTCAGCCCATCGAGACAGCCGTTTTTTTCATGGACATGAGGGCATCGGGCAAGGATTTTGAGAAGTATTACAATCTGGCCTCGGAGGGACACGGAGTCCGGTTTGTCCGTTCCCGCATCCACTCGGTGGAACGTTTTCGCGGAACCGAAGACTGTGTCATTCACTATGCCGAGGAAGATGGTATGCTGAGGGAGGAAGTCTTCGATCTGGTGGTTCTTTCTGTGGGGTTGGAGACTTCTCCCGCATCGGTGGACCTTGCCGCCAGGCTTGGCATTTCCCTGAACGAGGGGCGTTTTGCCGCCACTTCCCCTTTTGACCCGGTGGCGACGACACGTCCGGGGATTTACGTATGCGGCGCATTCCAAGGTCCCAAGGACATCCCTCAGTCCGTCATGGAGGCCTCCGCCGCTGCGGCGCAGGCCGCCGCACTTCTTGTATCAGCGCGTCGCCCGGTATCCGGGAAACCGCTGGAACCGGAGGGGGTGCAACCGGACGTCAAGGAGCCGCGAATCGCGGTCTTTGTATGCCGATGCGGCATCAATATCGGTTCGGTGGTGGATACACATGCAGTGGAGGAATATGCACGGACGCTACCTTGGGTTGTCTACGCGGAGGAGAACCTCTTCACCTGCTCCCAGGATACCCAGGACCGCATGAAAAAAATCATCCGGGAGTATCACATCAACCGTGTCGTGGTCGCATCGTGTTCTCCACGCACCCACGAGCCCCTCTTCCAACAGACCATTCAGGAAGCGGGCCTCAATAAGTACCTCTTCGAACTCGCCAACATAAGGGATCAAGATTCATGGGTGCACCAGTGCTTTCCTGAGGAAGCCACCATCAAGGCAAAGGACCTCGTGCGCATGGCCGTCTCCAAGGTCGCTCTGCAGCAACCCCTTCACGAAGTCCGACTGCCCGTCACCAGGAGCGGTCTTGTCATCGGGGGTGGCGTGGCGGGTCTGGAAGCTGGCCTCTCTCTTGCCCGCCAGGGATATCCGGTTACGATCGTTGAAAAGAAGCCCCAACTGGGAGGGCACGCCGCAAAGCTCCTCTCCACATGGGACGGCAGCCCCGTGGCGCCATATCTCCATGACCTCATTCGGGCCGTGGAAACCCACCCCCTTGTGACGGTGCGGAGAGGGGGAGTCGTCAGCGATGTCATGGGATTTGTAGGCAATTTCCACACGACCCTGAACGTAGGAGGGAAACAGGAGGAGGTCCACCACGGAGTGGCCGTAATCGCCACCGGAGGGCATTCGTATCGACCGGTTGAATACGGTTATGGATCTAATCCCAACATTTACTTGAACCTGGATTTGGACCAAGCCATCTTGAGGCGGGATGAACCTGTTGTTCAAGCCCGATGTGCCGTTTTCATCCAATGTGTCGGTTCCAGAGAACCCAATCGCCCCTATTGCAGCAGAGTGTGTTGCAGTCATTCCATCGAAAACGCCCTGCGCCTGAAGGAGATTAAATCGGACATGGATGTCTTCATCCTCTATCGGGATATCCGGACGTACGGCTTGCGGGAGAACCTCTACCAGGAAGCGCGGAGAAGGGGCATTCTTTTCGTGCGATTTGACAGGGAGCGAAAACCCAGGGTGATGACCGGATCGGATGTCCTCAAGGTTGAAGTGTTCGATCCCATCCTCAGGAGGACTCTCATCCTGGGACCCGACATCCTGGTCCTGGCGAGTGCCATCGAAACAAGGGAAGCCGACGTCGTATCGAAGCTCTTCAAGGTGCCCCTCAACCCTGAAGGCTTCTTCCTGGAGGCTCACATGAAGCTCCGTCCGGTGGACTTCGCCACCGAGGGAGTCTTTGTGGCCGGTCTCGCGCACTGGCCCAAGCCGATGGAGGAATGCATCGCACAGGCACGGGCCGCGGCATCCCGGGCTGCTGCCGTCCTCGCCAGGGACTGCATCGGCGCAGGCGGGATCGCCGCATGGATAGACAGGGAGTTGTGCTCGGGATGCCGCGCATGTGAAGAGTGCTGCCCGTTCGGCGCCATTGCTTACATCGAGCAGGAAGCGCGTTGCGATGTGAACCAGGCATTGTGCAAGGGCTGCGGCACTTGTGCCGCCGCTTGCCCTTCAGAGGCCGTCTCCCTCATGGGATTCACCCACCTTCAGCTTTACAGGCAGATCGATGAAGCACTGGCGTGACGGCTGTCCTGACAATGCCCACCCACTTTACCGGGAAAAGAGGTGTACCTTGAAAGCGACTCCATTTGAACCGAGGATCCTGGCTTTCCTCTGCAACTGGTGCAGCTATGCAGGAGCAGATCTTGCCGGGGTGAGCCGTCTTCAGTATCCCCATAACATACGGGTCATCCGGGTCATGTGTTCAGGGAGTGTCTCGCCCCACCACCTGTTGCGAGCCTTCAGGAAGGGGGCGGACGGTGTCCTGGTGGCTGGATGCCACATCGGGGACTGCCACTATCTCAAAGGCAACTACATGACCCTCAAACGCGTTCGGTTCATGGAGGAAATGCTTCGGTTTGCGGGGTTCGATCCGGCGAGGCTCCGACTGGAGTGGATCTCGGCGGCCGAAGGCATCCGGTTCGCTGAAGTGGTTCGGGAGTTCACCGCGACGGTGAAGGGGCTCGGCCCCATGCCATCTTTCGATGCAGTTCCCCGGGCTTTCGCAATGGGATAACGAGCACATCATCCATCCATGGCGTTTTTCACGAGATCACACCAGAACATAACCGGCATCATTCGCAATGGACAAGCTTATGAAGACCACAATCGAAAGACTGATCAGAGAAGGCCTGGTGGATGCTTTCTGGGCATACCGAAGCTTTCGCGATTGCCATTTTCCCTGGCTGTTCACCCAGGAGGATCTCCACCATCTGGAACCATGGAGGCAAACAGATGTCCGATTTCCCATCGTCAAGCTCCTCCTCGCTTCGGCCAGGGAGAACCCGGAGAAGACATATGGCATCCTGGTGCGTGGCTGCGAAGAACGGGGCATCGAGGAACTCTTCAAATGGAACCAGTTGAAGAGGGAGAGGGTGGTCATTCTGGGCCAGGCGTGCAGTAAAAGCCTTGCAGCGAAATGCGAATGCCGGAAACCTTTTCCGGACAGGCTGCAATACGGCGAGGCCGTTGCCCCCGTGATGGAAAGCAAGAAACTGAGGGAACTGGAGCAGATGACCATGGAGTCTCTTCATGAGTGGTGGCTTGCTCATTTGAACCGATGCATCCGCTGTTTTGGGTGCAGGGATGTCTGTCCGGTCTGTTTCTGTATCGAATGCAGCCTGGAACATACGGACCTCATTCCCGGAACCATACTGCCCCCCGATGCCTCGTTCCATCTTCTACGCGCCATCCACATGGGCGGTCGCTGTATCGACTGCGGCCTCTGCGAGGAGATCTGCCCGGCGCATATCCCATTGAGAAGTCTTCACAAAAAGGTCAATGGACTCGTGAGGGAGACCTTCGGATACACTCCGGGCGACGGCAACAAGTCTCCTTTCACTCTTCTTGGCGATGTCTCAGAACTTCCATCACTGTCCCGGCGGACGTAGATTCACGCGCGGACAGACTCATCCCGGCAGCAAATCCCATTTTCTGGTTCTTAGCTGCCTCCTGCGCAAGTCATTCACCAAAGAGAATCGGGTAAATGACTATGTCAAGATTGATATAACTGAATGGAGTTGACAGGTTCGTATATTTCTTCTTAAAGTCCCGGAGGGTATTTATGTTTCCGGCGTCTTCTCAGCAAGTCCAGGTGACAACGGCTCTAAAAGGTGCGGGTTCCGTATCATGATGTCTACCGCTAGTTTGCTTGGGACACAAAGAGGGGCTCTTTCCCGACAAAGCGGCAAGTCTCCTCTTTCAGCCCCAGGCAGGGCTTTCCCCTCGTGCGCGGGGCAGCAGTGCGGCCCACCCATGAATGCGAGGAAGCGCACGATTTTCCTCCTTATATACCGATACCTTTGACTGTCCGAATGATCCCCAGGTTCTGGGACACACTCCAAGTCTGTCAATCACCCAATTCAATAGCCATCATGCAGGCATGCAAACTGTCGGGCGAAGCCGGCTTTTCCATGGATTACATGGCGCTGTAGCTTGTCGCAGGGTTTTCGACCCTAGCCGACGGCAGCTTTTCGACAAGTCCGGGTCATGACAATCATGCGGGAGAGGGTTCTATACCCGACACCTCAGCCGTCGTGATTGGAATCCCGGTCAGAATGTTGAGAAGGCTCCGCCAATGGTGATTTCCGAGACCCTGCATTCTCGTGATTCCGAGGGGAACAGGGGGATAGTTCATGCAGTGGAATGCGTGGGGAGGGCTGACATTTGTGAAGCATGAGGTCTACCTGCGGTAACGATTGCCTCCCGACGGTAACCGAGATGTGAAACGGATGGCGCGGGTTAGGGCTTATTCCAGGGAAGGAGGGTAACCGGATTCATGAAGATTACCAGAAGACAATTCATAAAGATATCGGGTGCCACTGTTGGCAGTCTGGCTTTCGGCGGGCTGGGCTTCGACCTGAAAACCATAGAAGCGCATGCGGCGGAACTGAAAATCGCCAACACCGGAGAATCCACTACCATCTGTCCATATTGCGCCGTTGGCTGCGGTCTCGTTGTTCACACGGCCAAGGACGGCTCCGGCAAAATCATCAACATTGAAGGGGATTCCGATCACCCCATCAACAGGGGCGCACTCTGCGCCAAGGGTTCGGCCCTTTATCAGTTGGCCACGACGGAAAACCGTTCAAAAAAGGTGCTTTACAGAGCTCCTTTCAGCGATCGCTGGGAAGAGAAGCCATGGGACTGGGCCCTGACGGAGATTGCCAAAAGGGTGAAAAAGAGTCGCGATGCGAGCTTCACGCGTGAAAACAGCAAAGGCCAGGTTGTCAATCGCACAAACGGCATTGCCCATATCGGAAGCGCGGCCCTGGACAATGAGGAATGCTGGGTGATCCAGGCAATGATGCGTGCTCTGGGGATCGTCTACCTCGAGCATCAGGCGCGCCTTTGCCACAGTTCCACTGTTGCGGCTCTGGCTGAATCGTTCGGACGCGGTGCCATGAGCAATCATTGGATCGACATCGGAAACAGCGACTGCATCCTGATCATGGGTAGCAATGCGGCCGAGAACCATCCTATTTCCTTCAAGTGGGTGACGAAGGCCATGATAAAAGGGGCTACCCTCATCAGTGTGGATCCGAGATTCACCCGATCTTCCTCCAAGGCGGACATATATGCACCTATCCGGTCAGGAACCGACATCGCCTTCCTCGGAGGAATGATTCATTACATTCTGGAGAACAATCTCTTCCAAAAGGATTATGTGACTCATTACACCAATGCCTCTTTCATCCTGGGAAAAGGCTATGGTTTCAAAGACGGACTGTTTTCAGGATTCGATCCGAAAACGTCTGCGTATGACAAATCGCAATGGGCTTTTGAAAAGGATGAAAAGGGCAATTCCAGGAAGGATCGGACCCTCAAGAATCCCCAATGTGTCTTTCAGCAGTTGAAGAAACACTATATGCGATACACTCCGGACAAGGTCTCTCAGATTACGGGTACTCCCAAGGAATCCCTGCTGGAAGTGTACAAGGCTTACGCTGCCACCGGGAAACCTGACAGGGTGGGGACCATCATGTACGCCATGGGTTGGACACAGCACACAGTAGGTGTGCAGAACATCCGCACCATGTCGATCATCCAGCTTCTGCTTGGGAACATGGGGCTTGCTGGAGGCGGTGTGAATGCCATGCGGGGCGAATCCAACGTGCAGGCATCCACGGATCATGCACTCCTTTTTCACATCTGGCCCGGTTACTTGAAGACGGCACGAGCCTCCAATACATCCCTCGAAGCCTACAACAAGAAATGGACACCGGTTTGCAATGACCCTGCCAGTGCCAACTGGTGGAGCAATTATCCCAAGTATACGGTGAGCTTCCTCAAGGCCATGTTTGGAGAGGCTGCCGAACCGGGGAACGAGTTCGGATATCACTGGATGCCCAAGATCGATGACGACAAAAGCTACACCTGGCTTGATATGTTTGATGCGATGTATGGAGGGGAATTCACCGGCTTCTTTGCCTGGGGTCAGAATCCTGCCTGCTCGGGAGCCAATGCCGGAAAGACGCGGAAGGCCCTGGCCAATTTGGACTGGATGGTGAACGTGAACCTGTTCGAGAACGAAACGGGCTCGTTCTGGAAGGGGCCGGGCGTGGACCCGTCGAAGGTCAAGACGGAAGTCTTTTACCTGCCCTGCGCTTGTTCCGTCGAAAAGGAAGGGTCGATCACCAACAGCGGACGCTGGATGCAATGGCGGTACAAGGCCGCCGATCCTCCGGGGGATGCTAAACCCGACGGTGACATCATGTTGGAACTCTTCGAGAAGATCAGGGAACTCTACAAGAAGGAAGGGGGGGCTTTCCCCGAGCCCATCCTCCACCTCGCCCTCGACTATGCCACCGATGGGAAATTTGATGCACACAAGGTGGCGAAAGCCATCAATGGGTATTTCCTTAAGGACACGACTATCAAAGGAGTGGAGTACAAGAAAGGCACTCTGGTGCCGGCCTTTGCACTTCTCCAGGATGACGGCTCCACCTCGTCAGGGAATTGGCTTTATTGCAATAGTTATACAGAAAAGGGCAATATGGCGGCAAGGCGGATCGCCGAAGACAAATCGGGCATCGGGCTCTATGCCGAATGGGCCTGGTGCTGGCCTGTGAATCGAAGAATCATTTACAACAGGGCCTCGGTGGATCCAAGCGGAAAGCCCTGGGATGAGAAGCGGGCGGTGATCCGTTGGACCGGTGAAAAATGGGAAGGGGACGTTCCAGACGGTCCCTGGCCACCAATGCTCGCGGCAGACGGCAAACCCAATCCCGATGGGAAGTATCCATTCATCATGCAGGTGGAAGGGCATGGACACATCTTCGGACCTGGGCTGAACGACGGGCCCTTCCCGGAGCACTATGAACCTCTCGAATGCCCGGTCGAGAAGAATCTGATGAGCGGGCAACTGATCAATCCCGCAATCAAGCACTATCAGACGGACATGGACAGAAGGGCGACCTGTGATCCCAGGTATCCCTTCGTGGGGACGACCTATCGGGTCACGGAACACTGGCAGACGGGCCTCATGACTCGCTGGCAACCCTGGCTTATCGAAGCCCAGCCTCAGCAGTTCTGTGAGATGAGCGAGGAGCTTGCATCGGGAAAGGGGATCAAGAACGGTGATCGGGTGATTGTGGAATCCATTCGGGGGCAGGTCACGGCAATAGCGATTGTCACCAAGCGTTTCCGACCGCTCAAGGTCGCAGGCCATGATGTACATCAAGTGGGGCTTCCCTGGTGTTTTGGCTGGATCACCCCAAAAGACGGCGGTGACAGTTCCAACCTGCTCACCGCATCCATCGGTGATGCCAACACGAGAATCCCGGAATCGAAGTCTTTCATGGTGAATGTGCGAAAAGCCTGATTGAAGGAGGTGTGATCTCAATGGCTGACAAATCTTTTTTCATCGATACCACCCGATGCACGGCCTGCCGCGGCTGTCAGATTGCCTGCAAGCAATGGAATAGCTTGCCTGCCGAGAAGACGAACAACTGGGGAAGCTTCCAGAATCCGGCCGATCTTTCCCACAACACGTACAAGCTGGTGCGATTCAGTGAAATGGTCTCCGGAGGCAGATTGAAATGGTGCTTCTTCCCGGACCAGTGTCGGCATTGCCTTGACCCGCCATGCAAGGATGCCGCCGAGGCCTATGTGGAAGGTGCTGTTCTCGTGGATCCGGCCACCGGCGCGGTAATCTACACGGACAAAACAAGGGAACTGAGCGGTGAGGCCTTCAAGGAGATCAAGGCGGCATGCCCTTACGACATCCCTCGACGGGACGACTCTAAAGGATTGATTGCCAAGTGCACCATGTGCTTTGACCGGGTCCAGAATGGCTTGCTGCCGGCCTGCGTCAAGGCCTGCTGCACGGGGGCCCTGAATTTCGGGGATCGGAGCGCGATGCTGAGTGCCGCAAAAAAGCGGGTGGAAGAGCTGAAGGCAAAGGGATACGCAAAAGCGCAGATTCTCGATGCCGACTCCGTGAGGGCGATCTTCCTCGTCATCGATGATCCCAAGTCCTATCATCCCTTTGCCATCGCACAAGGTGAGGTGGCAAGCAGGAGGAGGCTGGCTCTACCCCGGCTTTTCGACCGCAACCCAGGCATGATTGCGGGATAAATCCTCCTCGGGCGCGTCATTGATCCCTCCCCTTCGGATTGATGCCTGCAAACCCCCGTGGGGAATGACTGCTCTCGGCGTTTGGACTGAGGATCCTTTCATTCCCCACCCTCAGGGTCAAGCCGACGGAATCCAGATATTCCAGGACCGGCACTCCGCCCGTGCGCCCATAGCCGAGTATCTGCTTGCTGTCCTCAAGGGTGAGCCTCCCCTTATTCTCGATAGTCCTCTTCACCTTCTCCCGAATCGCATCCATCGCCCTCGGGGTCATGTACCGGTTGTTTTTCAAGCGGATGAGCTTCTTCAGACCGAGGAGATAATCGAGGAGTCGCTGCACTTCGTTCTTCTTATACTTCTCGCCGCATGTCTTGCAGAACATGTCAGCGTTGAAATGCACGAAACCGGATTCTTCAGCATACCGCAGCAGGAGATCAAGCAATGCCGCCTGCTCTTGGGGCATGAGCACGGTTGATTGCACAAGGGTGTACCCTCCAACTGCCACATCGAGCCTTCCTTCACGGCAGAGTTCGACGAGGAAGCATTCGAGAATGCTCTCGTCCACTCCCGATCGCTTCCTGAGTTCCTGGGTCGCCACGCCTGCCTTCAAGGGGTTGTTTGCCAACACCTCGCCAATGACTCCGAGTAGATGGGATTTGAGTGCCTGGTGGCACTCCTTCGAGTAAACTCCGCCGGTTTCGATCTGAACAAATTCGCCTCTTGCCATGCCTTTCCTTATCTCCTGCTGCACCCGCTCGCAGGGGAGTCCGCTGTATGCTGCGATATCCCGCTCCGAGAGGGGGGTAAAGGTTGCCCTTCGGAGCAATTGCTCTATGATCCCCCTCGGGCTGCCTTCCTGAAGGGCCCGCAAATAGGGGATGATATGGTTGACCCTGGCAGGTCGGAATTTCTGCCGTGACACTTCCAGGATGGTCCCACCGCCTGTCAGATGGTTGGCATTCAAGGGAAACATGACAAAAGGATCACCAGGCAGTGCCGCAACGGGATGCATCAATCGCAATTGCACCAACCCTTTCTCTCCCGGCTCCAGCCGGTCCTTTTCCATGAGGACGACCAGAGTGTTGTGAATCGATGTCCCCAGGCAAAGTTTCACGCGCTGATAGTTGACGACCGGACGCTGTGCGGTTTGCAGGATTTCCAGGTGAGCATTCAACAGGGAACCTGGAGAAAGCTCGCCGGGCTTGATGAGGGCCATTCCGCGCCTCACATCTCTGTAGTTGACATGGCGCAGGTTGATCCCCACCCTCTGGCCTGCTATCGCACGATCCACCCTTTCTCGAAAGACCTCCAGGAAACGGGCTTTTGTCTCCCTGAAATCCGGCATCAGCAAGACGGTCTCATCGCGTTGAACGGTGCTCGAAAGGACTGTGCCTGAAACCACGGTCCCAAAACCCTTTGCGTGCCATCTTCCATCTATCCACAGGCGAAAAGGAGGCCCCGAGTCTTTCCCCGGTATAACACCGCACAAACGCTGGAGGTTGGAGTGGATCTCCTGCAGGCCGGTTCCGTCCACTGCTGAATAAGGTACGACAGGGCATCCCTCAAGAAATGAGCCCCGAATTGCGTCCTGGATTTCGAGTTCGGCCAGTTCCAATATTTCGTTGTCGACGAGGTCGGCTTTGCTCAGGACTGTGAATCCGTTCTTGACCTTGAGCAGTTTAAGCAATTGCAGATGCTCGGTGGTTTGGCGCATGACGCCGTCATCCGCGGCCACAACCAGAATCGCTGCTTCAACCCCGCTTAGACCTCGCAGGGTGTTTTTCAAGAAATGGCTATGCCCCGGCACGTCAACGAGGACTGTACGAGTTTCGGGAAGCGGTTTGAGCGGCACGATCTTCGCCTCCACCGAACGGGACCGCTGCGCTTCACCCCTGACCATGGGAGGCCTTTCACCGGCCAGAAGGTTGACCAGGGTGGTTTTTCCATGGGCCACGTGACCCGCAATGCCTATGATGACATGCCTGCTCATTGAAGCATCTCCGCCTGATTTCCATCCCTTCGGGAAAGAGTCCGCACACTGGCTGGTAATCCCTACTGCCTTCGGCAGCTGGTCATTGAGCCGGGAAAACGGCAATCCTGCAGGTCGGGCTTCCACCTGCGACACCTTGGTTCAAATGCTGTCGGGATCAGCATCCCTGCCCGTGTATTGAGAAAGCACATCCATCCGTTCTTTTGATGGGCAAACCGCAATGGCTGCATGGTCGGTTGTATTCAGACAAACCTTGATGGTGAGGGCAGGGGGAATCGAACCTCCACCCGGTTTATCAGACCGAGCCAACGGGTTTGAAGCCCGCGTAGCGCCCAGCGCCTCTGCCCTCGAGTGTATCCCTGAGCTCTTCCGGTCCTTCGCGTTTTGCGGAGAAAATGCGGCACACGGCAGACCGGGATTCAATCTCCTGTTGAAAGACCGTGTTTCATGACTGAAGGGGTGACGACAACTCATGCCGGTCAACACAAAGAGAGTCTTCGTCCCTGTGTCACATGGAGACGATTCAACCCATGGGTGCACAGCCGCACCGGTTGCCGTTTGACCTCACAGGAATACTATGAGTGATGGAAGAACCGGCTTTACCTGCTTAATCCTGGCAGGTTCGAACAAAACGTTCAGGTGAAGCCGGTGAATGGAAGCATGGTGAAGACCTCTTGCAGGCAAGAAAGAGAAAGCATATCGACCAATCCATAGAGCAAAAGCGTCACTGCGTCAAGTTCGAGTGTAGGGCAACACCGTGAGAGAGTTACGCGAAAGGAACTATCGGCGATGGGGACATCCTGTTTTCCCTGGATTTTGAGACATCTGCCATGGCTGCCTCTCTCCAGGCATGCAGTCACTGAGGTCCGATGGATGGCGGGGATAGTGTGTGATCATCGATGAGATGTCCTTCGGTATGAAAAAGAGGGCGTTGATTCAAATACAAGTGTTGAGGTTCTTCTCATGCTTCGTTGACGTTCATAGGAAGGATCAGGCGTCGCGTGATCTGACTTTCAGCATCGTGGTTTCCATAGAGCAGAAACGCGGGAATCGGGGCGGCGGTTAGCCAGCCCATCTGTCGCGCGAAGAACAGTCCCGTTCGATACTCTCGCCAATCCCCGTCGTACAGATCGCCCGCAACGATGAAGAAGATGCCTCTTCGTCAATGGCCTGCCCGATGAGATTGTCGAAGGCCTCCCGTGTGGCCGTCCGAATGTGCTCGGCGGCATGCCCCTCATGATTGGCACGCCCTTTCAGGAGGCTGTCCGGATGAATGTCTTCCGCATGAATGAAACGAAACGAGGACATCGTTTGCCCACCCGTGGTCTCACACCGCATTTGTCGGCCATTCAATCTTTGTGTCTGCCATTGAGGCACGACGCTCCATTCCTGACCAGGGGAAATCCTTCCCAATCCTGCTCACAATTCAAATGGCAACAGTTCCACGGAATATCAAGAGATTCTTTAAAAATTCCTTTCGCTCAACCCCATGATCCTGAAGTCCAGGTTGCGCCCCGAGTGGAAAGGAGAGTCCCATGCCAAGTTCCACATCATGAAGCAGAAGAAGGGACACTTCTGGCATGCGGCAATAATCTTAAAGAAAACTCCTTCAGGAGTGTCCACCAGAGGGAGAAGAGAAATGGTCGATGTGAAAGGAATGTATGAATCCCCAAAGCCTTGCGACGGGCGCCCGCTTCCTGGTGGAAAAGTTCTGGCCCCGAGGTTTGAAAAAGGGATTCCCGCATCTGGATGCCTGGCTCAAAGGCGTCCCTCCGAGCGACACCCTGCGGCAATGGTTCGCCCACGATCCCGCAAAGTGAAATGAATTCAAAATCCGGTGCTTCGCTGAGCTCAGCAAGACCCGGCAGGTGCTCGAACCCCTCCTGGTTGCAGCTGGGAGAGGCAACCTCACCTTGCTCCACAGCGCCAGTGATGCGTTGCACAACAACGCGCCGGCGCTAAAGGAGTACCTTGAAGAGAACCTGAGAGAATGAGTGGGGGTGCACGGCAAGCCCCTCAGGTTGATGTCGAGGACAACGGCCAGGGATGACGACCGGGCTTGAATTCGGTTAGCGGGAGCCATTCATGGAGGAAACCAGTCCGCTCATGACACTTTACGGGGCACATTGATGTCCGGACTGTCGAGGCGCTCTTGCATCCAATATTGATCTCCACTTCAATGCGGAGAGGACTGGTTTCAACGGCGCCGCATGTTCTCCCCTGAGTAGACGCGGAATCTTCTCAAGGACTCACAGGATAAGCCGGACCGTCGCCTGGATTCCTTATTTTTCCTCATGCAGAGCGACTCCAGGATGAGCGGCTTCCATGCCCTTCATTCGGTCCGGCATCTGGCACGGACATTGCTCCAAAATGCGAGGGAGGTGAGGAGAAGAGCGGGCATGCGTGCGGACCGGAGAAACGACAAGAGAGTCAAAGAAAAAGGATCGCTTCCACATCCGTTACTGAACAACGCTTTTCGCACGGCGAACAAGCGTCCGTGTCCAGATACATGTGGAAACTTTGTCACAGAGATGAAGAGCGTAACTCCTCAATAAGCTCAGGTATAGACAACTTCGTAGGTCGGGCTTCCATACCCGACATCTTGGTGCAAACGCTGGCGGGATTGGAATCCCAACCCACTTATTGAGAGAGTGGTGAAGAGCTGCTTGATGTGCCGATGATCCAGGGTATTTCTGTTCGAGGAGCAAAAAATGAAAATTCGCAGGCTGTCACGAGTGGTCCTCCTGTTGATCGTTTTCATTTCGTGGGTCGCTCCGGATGCCACGTCCGCAACGATCACCTACAGCTACGACGCCGCGGGAAGGCTCACCGAGGCAAATTACGGGGATAAATCGATCAAGTACACCTATGACAGTGCTGGCAATATTGTGAAACGTGAAGTGAGCGCCATCGAATCGCGTGAGGCGGGTATTTCCGGTACGCGTCAGAGCGGTTCGGCGGGTGCCGACACTTCTGCCGGCTTCACCTCAGACGACGACGGTCGCCAATGAGCCGCCGCATTGGGCAAAGGCTGAGGCAGGCTCCAGAGGGAATCGCGGCACAACCCCAGGAGGGCTCTCACCATTGCCCTGACGACTTCTATCGCGCGAATGAACGCAGAAATCTCACTCTCGAACGTCACGGAGACCAGACAGATTTCAAGGAGGCACATCATGCGGGATGCCGACTCGAACCCTTCGGAAACAAAGCGATCATCGCTGGGATTGTTGCGCGTGATCCTTCTCTCATTGGCGTTGCTCCCCATGGCGATCGCTGTTTCGCAGATCTTCCCCCCAGAAAGCGACGCCGCGGGCAAATTCGTCATGAGGAAAGCAGAGCTTTACATCAGGTACCCCAACGGAGAAGTGATCCTTGCGGATGGTCTGTCGGGCAGTTTCACACTCGGCTGCACGCCGAATCAATCATGCCACGTTATCACCTACACCAACGGCACTTATCGCGAAGAATGGACATACGATTCGCCCGCACAACCTCATGGCATTATAACTGCCTCGTGGACCCGTCCCCCGACTTTATTGACGCCGGGATCCGTCTTCAGCCCGGCGATAACTTACGAAATTGACTATAATTATTTTGATTCCAATGCTAAATATATAACCATGAATTATCAATGGCTCGGTCAGTATTCATATTTCGCTGAACTCAACGACTATGGATTGAGCAAGCCGTATCCCACCGATTTCACCGCGACCGCCGACTGGATCGTCCCGCCCTCATTATTTTACGC
>JAAYUJ010000432.1 GCA_012517775.1 Deltaproteobacteria bacterium | reverse complement strand
GTAGCTGAACTCGAACGGAACATGCGCCTTGACGAGCGACTGCTCAAGTTCATCACCGTCAAACTGGAGGATCGGTTCGACCCGGAAAAGGAGGAGGCACGCAAGAATGCAGCCGCTCTCCAGGCAATGGCGGAAGAAGAAATAACTGAAGAAGAATCCCGACCTGCGGAAGAACATGAGGAAGAAGAGCAGGAACAGCCCGAGGAAGCAATCGGGAGCGAAGAGAAAGAGGAGGAAGAGTAGGCATCCGCGCATGCTTGATTCTTCCCTGGATAGCTTCATCACTGAATGAGGGGAAAACAAGATGGCAATGAGGAGCAAACGACGCACTTTCCATCGCCGCAAGGTCTGTCGCTTCTGCGTCGACGGCGAACTGAAGATAGACTACAAGGATTCAAAAACACTCCGCTATTTCGTGACGGAACGAGGGAAAATCGTACCGCGAAGGATTTCGGGCAACTGCGCCAAGCACCAGCGTGTGCTCACACTGGCGGTGAAAAGAGCGAGGCAGATCGCCCTGTTGCCCTTCACGACCATTCACACGGTTTAGCAGGGGGGGCCGGACGTTCGATCCTCCCTGATAGAAGTCCATGAATTCACAACACGGAAATTCAGCACCGGTACAGAATCTCTCTTTGGTTCGCGAGGTTTCTTTCAGCGTTGCTGCGACCCTTCTGTGCTATTGTGCCGTGCTGTTTGTCCCCATAATGGGCTTTCTCGCTGGAGCGTTCACACCCCTTCCGTGCGCTCTTTTTTACCTTCGGTGGGGAAGTCCCCAGGGTTTCTGGGTTCCAGCCGCCGCAGCCGCGGCAGGGTGCCTTCTCCTTGCCGCTCTGAGCGCCTCCCCGAGCATTCCGTACTTCCTGGCCATGTTGCTTCTCGGCTTTATCCTGGGATTCGGCATGCGAAACCAGTGGTCGGTGGAGAAGACCATCCTGTGGGGAAGTCTTGCGGTTTTTGCCATTGGCAGTGCCCTGTTTGTGTCTGCTCATGTGGAAAGTGGGCAGAATCCTCTCAAGGTTCTCGAGGATGATCTGCGCCAGTCGTTTCTGCTGGCAGTTCAGGAAGCGGCTGGCCTGTCGCCGGAAAAGGCCCCCTTGGAAGAAGCCCTCCAACGGTTGGTGCCCCTGATGGCAAGGCTCGCACCGGGCGCTGTTCTCTCTTCCCTTTTGATTGTTTCATGGCTTAATCTTCTGATCCTTCGAAGATACTGCAGGCTGTACAATCTGACCTCGGCACTCAGGCAGGAGTGGTCCCACTGGAAAGCCCCCGAGATTCTGGTGTGGGGAGTGATTGGAAGCGGCTTCATTCTGCTGATACCCGCCCCCTCTTTCCTGAAGACCCTGGGGCTGAACCTGCTCGTTGTCCTGGGGACCATCTATCTATTCCAGGGAATGGCCGTGCTTGGCTTTTTTTTCAACAGATGGAAGCTTCCACGATTTCTGAAGGCTTTTCTATACGCGTTTGTCCTCCTTCAGCAGATTGCCACCCTTTTGGCAATCTGCATGGGATTTTTTGATATGTGGTTCGATTTTCGACGCCTTTCCCCAAGGTCCAATTCCAATGCTTAGCCTTATGAGGCAGGCAACGACGAGGAGTATGGAATGAAGGTAATCCTGACTGAAAACATCCAATCCCTCGGGCAGATTGGTGATGTTGTGAACGTGGCAGCCGGCTATGCCCGCAACTATCTTCTTCCCCAGAGACTGGCCATGGAGGCCGTTGGCAAGAATATCCGGGATCTTGAGCACAAGAAGAAGATGCTCGCCCAAAAACGGGAAAGGGTTCGCCAGGAAATGCTCTCTTTCTCCGAAAAGCTGAACCAGGTAAAGATCACACTCAGGCGCAAGGTGTCAGAAGAGGACAAACTGTACGGGTCGGTGAGTGCATCGGATATTCAGGGTTTTCTCCAGCAGCAGGGCTTTGAAGTCGCCCGCAGAGACATTCAGCTGGAGCAGCCCATCAAGCAGTTGGGCGAATACACCGTTCCCATTCGGGTGGATACCCAGATCACCTCCCACGTGAGTGTCACGGTGGAGAAGGAAGAATAGGCCGTGGAGGGACTCTCTGAAGAGCTCAAGAAGATTCCCCCCCAACAGATAGAAGCGGAACAGTCCCTTCTCGGGGGGCTTCTCCTCGATAACAGCGGCCTTCCCTCAGCTCTGGAAATACTCAGGGGAGATGAATTCTATCGGGATACCCACCGCATCATATTTCGCACAATCCTCGACCTTTTTGAGCGGAACGAGCCCGCCGATCTCATCACCGTTTCCGACCTACTCACCCGCAAGGATCAACTGGAGGCCATAGGGGGAGCCACGTACCTGGCTTCCCTCGTGGAGGCGGTGCCGTCCGCCGGCAATGTGGCCGTATACGCCAGAATCGTCAATGAAAAGGCCCTGCTTCGGCGCCTCATCCAGGCAGCCAATGAAGTGATAACTCACTGTTATGCCGGAGCCAAGAGTCTGGAAGAGATCCTGGATCTTGCTGAAGCGGCAATCTTCAGCGTGACCCAGAATCGCATCCGCACCAGTTACTTTCCACTCAAGGAAATCGTCAAGAAAAGCATCGAGGCCATCGAACGGTTCCAGGAATACAGAGAGATGGTGACGGGGGTGCCGAGCCATTTCACGGACCTGGACAAGCTTACCGCAGGTTTCCAGCCATCCGACCTCATCATCATCGCGGCTCGACCCAGCATGGGCAAAACAGCCCTTGCCCTCAACATCGCCAGAAACGCCGCCCTCGTAAGTGGAGTCCCCGTGGGGATCTTTTCCCTGGAGATGAGCAAGGAGCAGCTGGCAATGCGTCTCCTGTGCAGCGAGGCAAGAGTTGACTCTCACAAGATCAGGAGCGGCTTCCTGAGTCAGCAGGAGATCTCAAAACTCCTCAAGGCGGCGGGGGACTTCTTTGACGTTCCCATCTATATCGATGATACACCGGCGATTTCCGCCCTCGAACTGCGGGCCAAGGCTCGTCGCATGATGTCGGACAAGGGGCTGGGGCTCGTCATTGTGGATTATCTCCAGCTCATGCGTGGCCGCGAAGGCGCCGAGCGCAGGGAACAGGAAATCTCCGAGATTTCAAGAGCCCTCAAGGCCCTGGCCAAGGAACTGAATGTCCCTGTCATTGCCCTCTCTCAGCTGAACAGGAAAGTCGAGGAGCGTCACAACAAACGGCCGGTCCTGAGTGATCTTCGGGAATCCGGAGCCATAGAACAGGACGCCGATGTCATTGCATTCATTTACAGGGATGAAGTATACAACTCGGGCACCACGGACAAGGGAATCGCTGAAATCAGCATCGGTAAACAGCGCAACGGTCCGATCGGGGAAATCAAGCTTGCTTACATCAACTCATACACGCGCTTCGAAAACCTGGCATACAGCGGTTGATCCCTGCACTCCGATGGATGGTACCCAAGACAGCCTCAAAAACTCTTGCCTGTTTCAGTTTTTCTTTCCATGGCGCATGCTTCATGGCGCCTTTGCCGTTTTGACTCCTGAGCCTACAGCCGAGATCAGATTATGAGCAGAACGAACCAATACTGGGATGCGCCCGCAGAAGCCCTTTCCCGGGATGAGCTTTCCGCCCTTCAGTTGCAGCGTCTCATT
>JAAYUJ010000431.1 GCA_012517775.1 Deltaproteobacteria bacterium | reverse complement strand
TCGGCCACCTTATCGGGATGGCCCTCGGTAACGGATTCAGACGTGAAGAGGTAATCGTGCATGGACATTCTTGAATGTTCCTTTCTTTCTTGGGGGACGAATTCACCCCGGTTGGTTTTTCACGGTTGACAAGTTGTCAAAGCACCACGCGTCGTCGGCTTGTTGTCTGCGTCGACCAATATGATCTTGGGCTGGTGCCCCGAGACTTCAGAGTCATCGTAGTTGGCGTAGGATGTGATGATGATGAGATCCCCCTTCGCCCCCATTCTCGCTGCTGCTCCATTGAGGCAGATCACGCCGGTTCCCCTGGGCCCGGCCATGGCGTAGGTGTCGAATCGTGCACCGTTATGCACATTGTAGATCTTGATCTGCTCGTAGGGGAGAATATCAGCCGCCTGGAGCAGGTCTCTGTCGATGGTGCAGCTCCCTTCGTAATCCAGATTGGCTTCAGTCACACGTACACGATGAATCTTGGATTTGAGCAGTATTCTTTGCATGGGTTTCTCCTCGGTGCTGACTGATTATCGATTCGCGGCAAGCAGTTTCAAGATGAGAGATGGAGGATGCAGTTGTCGATCAGACGAGCTACCCCTACGAATACTGCCAGTGCTAGCAATGTTGGACCGGTGACCTCCGGTACTTCTTCAAAACTGTGAGGATCCCGCAGTTCTGCATAGTCAATACGCACATCGCCATCCTCTGCCAGAACCTCGCGAACACGGCTCAGGATGGCGTCAGATCGCCTTTCGCCTCTGTCGAGAAGATCCTGAGCTTCCTTCAGGGAACGGCTGAGACGAAGGGCCTTGAACCGCTGGTCGGATGTCAAATAGGCATTCCTGCTGCTCATGGCCAGTCCGTCGGCCTCCCGAACCGTCGGATGCCCGAGAATCTGGATGTCCATGTTCAAATCTCCGACCATTCTGCGGATCGTCATGAGCTGCTGGAAGTCTTTTTCGCCGAAAATCGCCACGTGGGGCTTCACGATGTTGAAAAGCTTAGAAACCACTGTGGTGACTCCGCGAAAGAAATTCGGACGGCTCTTTCCACACAACGTTTGTGTGATCCCCTTCACCTCTACGAAGGTCTGGTAGCCCTCCGGGTATATCTCACCGGTGGTTGGAACGAAGGCTGCGTCCACACCGACCCCACGTGCAAGACCCAGATCCCGCTCCAGGTTGCGCGGGTAGCGCTCAAAATCCTCCCCCGGCCCAAACTGGGCGGGATTGACGAATATGCTGATAACCAGGATGTCCGCATGGTCACGGATTGCCCGCATCAAAGCAAGGTGTCCCTCATGGAAATAGCCCATGGTGGGTACCAGGGCGATTCTCCTGCTCTCCCTGCGCCATAAGTCCGCCTGTTGCTGCATCTCGGAGACGCTTTCGATGATGCGCATCTTCTTCTCCTCTCGAAGTTGCTCCAAAACACCAAAAAGCCTTCTCGACACCGGTCAGGAAGGCTCCATATCAGGTGATCCGAACAATTCCCTTCAAAGCAATCAAAGCATACGGTCTCTTCGTCCTGGTCCCGGGCAAGGATCCAGGCGATGTGAAAGACCCCCCTCCAGACTGGCCTTTTCAGTAACAGGCAAGTCTTTGAAAGTCAAGAAATTAGTCGGACTTCAACGCATCGGACATGCTCCGGATATCCCAGTGGTTCGCCACAAGCGGAATCATGTTCAGGGTAGCCACCGGCGGGATGGAAGTGTTCCTGGCAATCGCGGCGCTTTGCCCGCCTGCGGAGGACCCAGTCGTGTGCCATGCGCATGCATTAGTGTTTGTGAATGATTTCTTCCAAGTCACGATCATGCGACTCCCACAGGCGACAATGGCTTTCCATTGGAGAACTACTGTTGCCAAGATCAATTTTATTGAATTCACAATGTATTTACTCGTTACGCCTATCCCCCGATCCCAGCCTATGGAGACTCGGTCTTCTCTGCAAGACCAACAAATTCCTATAATTGGCAATTATACAATATTCTCCACTTTGATCGCCAATCCCTTTACCAGCAGCCTTGTGACAAAATTCTCTTGACTGAATCACTCTGCAAGAATACATATGCGGTCATGAGGCAGAAGGGTGAACTGTATCTCCAGGAGGAGCGGGGATATGGGAAGCCTGTGATTCGTTTCTGTGTGAAGTCTTCATCTAATCCGGAAAGCTCATTTTGAGCGGGGAGGTGCTCTGAGCTGAACAATAGAATCCATTTTCATCTATTGAGATCGTTTGCTCCATGTCTCGTGTGCGTATGACCAGTGCCAATGATTTGCTTAGCCTTGTTTCAGTTACCACCACAATACTCTTTCAGCCCTTGGGGATGGTTTACGGAGGGAAAAAGCATGGCCGAACCCAGTACAGCAAAGATTGCTGCAAAGGAAAAAGAACATCCCATGGGAGATCCCCGATACAAGGGAATCGATCGTGTCCTTAAGAGGCAGCAGTATCAGCAGGATGCACTCATCGAAGTGCTCACTGCCGCTCAGGAAGCCTTCGGTTACCTCACGGA
>JAAYUJ010000430.1 GCA_012517775.1 Deltaproteobacteria bacterium | reverse complement strand
CTCACGGATTCGGCGAAGCAATTCGACACCGGACACCCTGGGAAGAATGATATCCGTCATTATGACATCAATCGGCCTGCTCTGAAGAACACCCATGGCGGACTCCGCTTCTTCCGCTGTTTCCACCGAATGGCCGTCCATCTCAAGAAAAGCCTTCATGGTAATCCGAATGCTGCGCTCATCATCCACTACAAGGATATTGCCCACTTGCCTCACCTCTTGGTAGACTGTCTGTAGGTCCAGGTAAAAAAGCCTTGCAGGTCGGCTTTCCATACCCGACACCTTCTGGCAAAGGCTGTCGGGATTGGAATACCAACCTTCTTGTTGAGAAAGCACACCTCTTATCCATGAGAATCACCAATTCGTCTCTGTTGGAAGATATACCGGAAGATCCATATGAAAGCGTGTCGTCCGACCCGGTTCGCTCTCCACGGTCAATTCCCCTCCATGTTCCCTGACGATGCCGTAACTGATGGAAAGTCCCAGACCCGTGCCCATTTCCTTGGGCTTCGTGGTGAAAAAGGGGTCGAAGATCCTGTCCCGGATCTCCAAGGGGATTCCGATTCCCCAGTCTTCAACGGTGGTTCGGATGAACCGGCGGTCCTCCTTCATGATCACCTCTGCAAAAACCCGCAGCCTCTTATCCGGGCTGTAGCCGGGATATCGCTCATTGAGAGCGTCCCGGGCATTGGTCATGAGATTCATCAACACCTGCTGGATCTGTTGGCTCCGGCACATGATCTTGGGCAGATCCTCGGGAATGCTCAGTTCCAGTACAATCTGATCGTGTCGCATCACCATCAGGATCAGGGAAAGCACCGCAGAGACGATATCCGAGAGGAGCGCCTGGCTGTAAGATCGCTTCTCACGCCTGGCAAAGGTCAGCAGGTTGCGCACAATTCTGGCCACACGTTCCGTCTCCTGCAAGATCTCACGGGCATACTCCTTCGCAGGCCCATCCCTTTCCTCCTGGTCGAGAATCAGCTGCGCATAGTTCATGATCCCGTTGATGGGGTTGTTGATCTCATGGGCCACTCCGCCCGCCAGGGTCCCGATGGACTCGATCTTCTGGGACTGCATCAGCTGTTCTTCCAACTTCCGGGTCGCGGTGACGTCCCGGGAGTTGACCACGATTCCCTCTATTCTTCCCTTTTCGTCAAGCATGGGAAAATACTTGACGTCCATGATTCTCCGACCGGTCCCAGCAAAGTCGAACGGCGCCTGATAGTGGACCGTCCCACCCGAGAGAACCTCATCGAGGCGAGACCGAATCATCTCTTGAAAAACACTCTCCCCCATGATTTCAGACACCTTCCGGCCTATAACCTCCTCCCGCGTTTTCTGGTGCGCCGCCAAGAAGCTTTCGTTCACCGCCTCGTAGATGTAATCGCGGCTCACCAGAGCCATGATGTCCTGGGAGGTCGAGACAATCCTCTCATACTTGCGGAGCGCCTCCTCAGCCCTTTTGCGCTCGGTGATGAACCGCGCCTGCTGCATATTGTGATACGCAGCGGTGGAAATCTGATTGGCCAGCTCGAAAAGAACCTGAGCCGTACTCTCGAACTGCTCCTGTGACATGACGGGCACTTTGCGATAGGCGGCACAAAATGCCGTTTCATCGGCACCGATTTCACGGGCGTACTTCAGGATTTCTTCTTCTTTCTGGTCAGCATCCCGCACCTGGCCGACCAGCCAATTGGCGATGTGGTGTCCTCCTACCGCGATGCTGGCACCCGCATTGCGCAAGCCCGCACTCAGGCACGGCTGAATAATAGGCCCTGATGGATTGTGCCGCCCGATCATGGCATCGGAAATATGGCAGTTCTTCTCTCCCTTCGGGGTTTTGCGGATGATCTCGGCACACAGTTCGGTAAAATTGCTCGGTTGAGTGATGGGAGTCCCGTCGGGACGCGTCATAAAGACAGCAACGCCAAAGGCTTTGGCGAAAAGGTCCTGAAGGCGCTGAATGTCGGAAAGATTGAGCAGGTCCTCCACTGCAATGCCCCCCACATCGCTCAGCGGTTGCGTCAGCGCCACGACGCGCTTTTCGAGCATCTCTTCGGCCCGCTTGCGCTGTGTGATATCGGTGTGAGATCCAGCTACCCGAACAGCTTTTCCGGCCGCATCCGATTCGACCACCTTGCCGCGACCGAGAATCCATCGCCATTCGCCGTTCTTTGCCTTGAACCGGAATTCGACGGCGAATGAAGACTGCTCTTCAATCGCGCGCCGTACAATCCTTTCGGAAGGCTCCACATCATCTGGGTGGGTCAATTGCCGCCAGCTGTCATAGCTCCCGGGAAATTCGCCCGGCTCATATCCCATCATTGTGTAGTAGCGTGGACTGAAGTATGCTTCGCTGGTTTCGATGTTCCAATCCCAGATGCCGTCGGAAGTACCTTCCAGAACCAGTCGAAGTCTCTCTTCACTCAGTCGGAGCGACTCCTCCGTTCGTGTGAGCTCAGCGAGCCGTTGCTCCAGGTCCCCAAGGCTCTCCCGCAACTGGGCCGTCATGCTGTTGAAGGCGACGGCCAGAAGGGCAACCTCTCTCGGCCCGCGTACCGCGGCCTCCAAGTCCCTTTCTCCTGCAGAGATCCTGACTGCTGTCTCCGTCAGGTTCATCACGGGCACCGCAATGCGCCTCGCCATGAAGATTCCGAAGACTCCGGCCAGGATAGCCAGGGACAGCGTGATCCCAACAGCCGCCCCCATGTCCTGAATCGTCTCCCTGTACGCCTCCTGCCAAGGCAGTTCGGTCACCACGGCCCAATCAGGCATTTTCAAAGGAGCGTATGTTCCCAGTACGGTGGAACCGCAGATTCCTTCATACCTGGTCACCCTTCCGGAATGTGCGGAAGTGACATTTCTCATGAAATCAGCGACAGGCTCCAGCCGGGAGACGTTTTCACCTTTCAAGACCCTGGCCGTATCCTGGAAAGCGAGCAGATTGCCCATTCGATCAGACACATACACGTACCCTGTCTGACCCACCTTGAGACGGTCCACGATATCCCACATGAATTTCAGGTTTACCTCGGCGATGAGGGTTCCTTTGAAATCCGCAAGAACATCGGTTACCGGGACCGCCATGGCGACCATGGGCTCACAGGTTACAGAATCAATGTATGCCGCACTGATTCTTCTCTCTTCCCGCGGCTTCTCTTTCGCCAGACTGGCTATGAGACGGTCCGTGAGCTGCCTCGAAGCCTCCATCGAGAGGCGGGAGGCCTGAGCGAGGATGCGGTTTTCGGCATCCAACAGCACCAGGCCCCTCAGAGCCGATCGAAGGCCTGCCAGACTTTGCAAAATCTGTCGTTGTCCCTCCCCTGACATCGTAGAGAGGTCCGTCAGCCAGACGGCCGCTTCGAGCATGCTGAACTTCTCGTCTATGAAGCTGTTGACTGTCTTGGCCGCGTTTTGAGCAACGATCTGCTGCTTGCTTGAAATCAAGGCTTCCTGGGTCTTGAAGTGATAGAAAGCTTGCAAACCACTGTAGAGGAGTAGTGACACTGCACTCAGCGAAAAAAAAGCCGTCGCCAAGATTCTGCTCAGCCTTGG
>JAAYUJ010000429.1 GCA_012517775.1 Deltaproteobacteria bacterium | reverse complement strand
CTTGGATGCCAATGTATTCGTAAGTGCAGTGCTGTACCCATCATCCAACCCAGGCCACATTCTCGAGCTGGTACGGCAAAATGCTGTCCGGCTCCTTGTTTCACCCGACATTCTGGCCGAAGTGAAAGCGGTGCTTTCCTACGCACGGAATCGGAACCCGCACTTCATGGGGTCTGTTGGGTCATCGGGTCTGTTGGGTCTGATGGAGCAGGTGGTTGGGCAAATGTAAACAGGAGAGACTACATGCCTGTAATCTCGATGTTCTACGGTATCATGATCCTGATGTTCTATTTCGATAACAAGAAGCACCATCTTCCCCACATTCACGCCCAGTATGCCGAGCATGAAGCGATCGTTGGAATTGATGACGGGGAAGTTCTGGAAGGCAGCCTGCCGAGATCAAAGATGAGATTGGTACAGGCATGGATCGAAATCCACAGGGAAGACTTGTTGGCCAACTGAAAACTGGCGGTTGAAGGCCAGCAGCCTTTTAAGATAGAGCCACTCAGATGAGGTGAAGTATGATTAAGGTCATATCCGTTGATCCGATAGAAGACTACAAACTCCAAATTGAGTTTTCAAACGGGAGAAAAGGCATTTTTGATGTTTCCCCATATATTGAGAAGGGTGTTTTTGTTGAACTCAAAGATAAGGCATACTTCCGTTCTGTCAGACCTGCTTTCGGGGGTGTCATGTGGCCGCACGAACAGGATTTCAGTGCTGAGACGATAGACTGCGAGCTACAAGAATGATCGCCCAACCACCGAGTGAACCCGACAAGCAACCAGGGGGCAGGCTTGCCGGTGCTCTCCGCAAGTCCGTGGCCGTAGCTGCTCGCGGGTTATCCGCAGCGTTGGAGAGGAGGACCTAAACAATGGTCAAAATCACGAAGGTGTCCGCAAAAGCAAATTATCGCCTTGAAGTGGCGTTTGATGACGGTGTACGTGGGGTGGTTGACCTCTCTGACTTGGTCGGCAAAGGTGTGTTCGCCTTGTGGCGTGACCCACATGTTTTCGAACAAGTTCAAATCGGCTCATTCGGCGAGCTTGTCTGGCTCGACAAAATTGATCATTGCCCTGACTCCTTGCATCTCAAAGTAACGGGAAAGAAACCGGAAGAGATTTTTCCCTCCTTACGTTGTGAGCCCATTTATGCCTGAAAACACCCCCTTTTTCGGAATCGTTATCAAGATGTTTTTGACGATCACAACCCAGCTCATTTCCATGCCGAGTACAGCGGTGAGGTGGCCCTGTTCGCTATTCGCAACTTATCGCTATTTTCGGGTCACTTGCCGCCTCGCGTGAAGGGGTTTGTCATCGAATGGGCAACGATTCACCAGCTTAAGTGTATCGGAGCTCCCCTCCTTTGACGGGAGGGGTTGGGGGAGGGTGAAAATGGCGCTGCGATCCGCCCTCCTCCCCTGTCCCCTCCCACCACGGAGAGGGGAACCACAGAAGGAGGATATTCTAAAATCAACAGCATTGAGTCGGCGGGGAGAGTCAGGCCGGTTCATGGGGAGGTGGGGGCTCATATCCCAGCCACAGGAGTTCGAGCTCGATTTCCACCTGGGTGAACGGATGGACTCTCACCCTGTCATTTTCCAGGTGCATCCCCAGGACCACCCACCTGCCGGATTCGAGCTCGAATACGTCCAAAGTCCTGGCTAGGGGATCCAGCAGTCAGAGATGCCTCACCCCATGTTCGGCATAGATGCCGGTCTTCCTGACCTTGTCCGTTCGAATGGTGCCCGGTGACAGGACTTCGCAGACACCCAGTCAGGAACAACGGAAATCCAGTTGGTTGCTTCCTCGCCGGGAAAACGGTCCCTCCTCCAGTCCGCCAGGTCGGGAACCAGGATGTTTTCACCCAGGGCAATCTCGGGTTCCACGAGCAGAATCCATCCGCCAGGGCCGCTCCCTCGACCGAATTGATAGGGCGCACCTAATTCAATCTCTAAGGCGGATGCTGCGTAGACGTGTTTTCGGGACGGCCTGGGGGTGACGATCAGTTCACCGTCGATGATCTCCCCGGTGGCGTTATCAGGGATGCCGAAGAGATCTTCATAAGTGGCTCTTTTCCTGGCAGGTCCCGACATTCCAAGGCTCCTTTCCGTGGCCTGCTGCCCGGCCGAAATGGAATGAAAGGCATGTGAAGATAATTTACACTCCAGGGGGCCTGGGTTCAAGGGACTGTTTGGCGTCGTGCCGGGGAGTTTCACCGCGACGCTGCGGACGGGGCAGTGGAGGAAAGCCACGAAGCCATTTTCACCGCGAAACACGCGAAAGGCACGAAGTAAAGAAAAGGAGTCGAAATGCTACGGATTTCGAGTCTACATGACAGGGATTTTCGGAGTATTCGCTGCAAAGGCGAGTAGGGCGCACAGAAGGCAGCCTGACTCGCGAATGTATGGAAAAGCCTACAGGGGTGGTGGGAGAAACATACGACTCGCGTAAAGATCGCAGAGCAGGCGGGGTGACTCGGGAACGCGCAGGAACTTATGCTCGTTTCGGTTGAGAGGTTGTGCTTTCAGATCGTTCCATGTCTTGTTGTAGGAGCGGCATCCTGCCGCGACAGCCTACTCTCGCGGCAGCCGACTTTCGCGGCAGGATGCCAAATGCAAAGAGACTATGGACCGCAAAGGAGAGGTCACATGAGCCTCAAGGAGCTCGAGGTTGAAATACGGCCGGTAGGGTTCCCTGCCATGAGCTGAACGAGAGATTCCTTTCAAAGCATTTCGGCCACGTCGTCGAGGAAGAGCAAAGATATGAAACAAGCCGATTATCCAAAAGGTTGGGACGAAGATCGAGTAAAGCGGGTTCTCGCCCATTATGATAACCAGTCGGAAGAGGAAGCCATCGCTGAGGATGAAGCAGCATGGGAGGACTCTTCACACAGATTCATGAAGATTCCCAATGACCTCGTACCTGTCGTCCGTGAACTGCTTGCCAGGAGGGAGGGGGTTGAGGAAAGCAGGTCGAAAGAATAATGAAACCTCTGGGATTCCACGTTCTGTAGGGTCGTTGGGTCATTGGGTCTATTGGAGTACAGGATTGGAATGAAGCAGCTACAGGGGCCCGACCGAGGCCCTTTCTGTTTTCACCGTTCCAGTGGAGTTTCGTTTTGATCATGCAGTACTTGGAATTCTCACACCAGACCGTCATGATCCTTCCTGTTTGTGGTATACTCGCACAGGGCCAAGGAGGAACAAAAAGCAGCAAACAAGGGCATTGTTGCTTGAGAATTCAACCTTGGTTCATTACCCCGAACGTGCTGAGAGAAGAGAGCCCTCTGTGCCAATGTGACTGAGACACCTCCCCTGTGATAAATTAGTGTCGAGGGTGGGGGAGGAGACAGCCATGAGAAAGGTGACCTGGATGAAAGAAGGCCTGCTGAATGGGGGCACCCCGGAGGCGAGTGAAGGCG
>JAAYUJ010000428.1 GCA_012517775.1 Deltaproteobacteria bacterium | reverse complement strand
TCAATCTGAGCCTCCTTGAATGCCTGAATCCATGGTTCCTCCCTGAACAACTCACTCCAAGCATCGAAGCGAGCACCCAATTCCCATGCCCGCACGATGGCCTTTCCCAGGCGGCGGTCCCCCCGGGCAAAGACACCTTCCAGAAAGCTGTGCTGTGGGTTCTGCCACTTGACGCGCATTCCGGCGCGTCTGAGTCTTCCTTTTAGCTCGTTCAGGGTCGTGACCATCTCTTCCGTGGGAATCTGGGGAGCCCACTGGAAGGGGGTGTGAGACTTGGGAACAAAAACCGAGACGGAAACGTTGATGGAAGATCTGGTGGGCTTTGCCAGTTCCCAAACCCTGAAACACAAATCCACCAGAGCATCCAAATCCTCACGGGTTTCCGTCGGAAGGCCGGTCATGAAATAAAGCTTCAGCAAACGCCAGCCCAGCCCGAATGCATTCTTTGCCGCTTCCAGAAGGTCCTCGTCGCGGATCCCCTTGTTGATGACACGTCGCAGTCGCTCGCTTCCGGCTTCCGGAGCAAGGGTGAAACCGGTTTTTCTCACCTTGAGGATGGCTTCCATCAGCTCGGGAGTCAGGGTCCCCACACGCATGGATGGAAACGAAACGGCGATCTTCTTTGGCGCCAGTCGGTCCATGAGGGTCAAGAGGAGAGGTTGGATCTGACTGTAATCCCCTGTGCTGAGAGAGAGGAGGGACATTTCCTCGAAGCCGCTGTTCAGGAGAGCACGCTGTGCCCTTTCGGACAGCTCAACTGGATCCCGCTCGCGAACGGGTCGGTAGATGAAGCCAGCCTGGCAGAATCGGCAACCGCGTGTGCAGCCGCGGGCAATCTCGATTCCAAGGCGATTGTGGACGATATCGAGCAGGGGAACGAGCGGCTTTTCGGGGATGGGGGAGCAGTGATCCAGATCCTTGACGACGCGTTTACCGACGCCGGTGTATGGCGCGTGAAGCGGATCAATGCCTGCGATAGTTCCGTCTGCTCGATAGGAGATATGGAAAAGCGATGGCACATATATACCGGGAATTGCAGTGATTTCCTGGAGAAATCGGCGTCTGTCCAGACCGGAAGAGCTTTTCGCCCATTTCCTGTAATGATCGATCAATTCCAGGAGTACTTCTTCGCCTTCACCCAATACCAGGAAATCGAAAAAATCGGCGAGAGGCTCGGGATTAAAGGCACAAGGTCCCCCCCCGATGATTAGGGGATCGCCGCTTCGCCGATTCCGTGCTTCGAAGGGGATGCCGGCGAGGTGGAGCATGGTGAGGATATTCGTATAGCTCAATTCGTATTGGAGACTGAAACCGACAAAATCAAAATCACTGAGAGGCCGCCCCGTTTCGATCCCGCACAGAGGCTCCCCTCTGGATCGCAGCTTCCGCTCAAAGTCGATCCATGGAGCATAGACACGATCTGCAAGCACGCCATCGAGATGATTCAATAAGTGATAGAGTACTTGTAGACCCAGATGACTCAGACCCACTTCGTACACATCGGGAAAAGCCAGAGCAAACCTGATCCCTGCTTCTTCGAAAGCCTTTGTGCAGGTGTTGATCTCATTTCCTATGTATCTTCCCGGCTTCTCTATGCCTGAGAGAGCGTTTTCCGATATCACCGTATGAACTTTCCTTACCGCTGGTCCAGCACTCGCCTTTCTATCATTACAGGAACCAGAGCAGCCAGTATCTCTTCGAGAGCGGTCTAAGAAGGGTCACGAGACTGCGCCTCGCAAGCCGTTGTCAACATCGACTCCCTTTTGAACAACAAATCTCAATTCGTCGAAACGCATTCCAAAATCAGCCGACTTAAATAAAAAACTATACTTTCGCCCTTGCAGGCCAGTCAACTCAAAACGCCTTGAACTTGCGATCAAGCACAACCACAAGGACGCGGACGATCCGCATTCTTGGGCCTTGCACGGCCTCATCGATCACGCCTTCCTATGTCTTTCCGCCCCCTGATTCGCAGGGTTTCTCAACAAGCAGGTCGGGATTCCAATCCCGACGGCGTTTGCACCCGGATGGCGAATATGGAAACACGACCTACCAAGGAGCCGTAACCCGTAGTTTTGAAAAGTTAAGTTTCTTCATATTGTTTCTTCATGCCTTCCATGTTCTTCTTGGTGAGAGTAAGGTTTGCTGGTAGTATGCCGCCCTGTAAAAGCAGACCCTTCTCCTGCGGCTCCTTCTGCCTTTACTCCTCAATTTGCCCTTGCATTCTCATGGGGGCCATGCTAAGGGATATGCGTTTTTCAATTCGGGCTGTCCTGCGATCCAGGGTGAAATGCCTATATTGAGATCGAAAGTTCTTGACAAGAGTATACCGGTACGGAATCACGAGAAGGAGGAGAAATCATGAAGGTTTTTGTTGGTGGCATTGCAGCAGCTTTTCTAGGTTTCATAGGCATCTTTGTTTTTATGGGTCCGTTTTTGAATCTATTGGCTGGTGCCATCCCCTTGATGCTCCTGGCCGGTGGAGCCATGGCAGCCTATCTGGGCTATGACGAAGTGAAAGAGAAGCTCCCCTTCTCGAAAAAAGCGGAAGAGACCACTCCATCGTATGCATCCACCGATACCAAGTACAAAGAAGAAGCCGAGAAATACAAGAAGGAAGTAGATCGCCTGAAGGAAGAGCTTGAAAAGGCCAAGGCCTCCAGCTGATAACCAGAGACCTTTTCTCCTTATATAACAAGAAAGCCGCCCCATTAGGAGGCGGTTTTCTTGTTCTGTAGCCTGTTCAACCCGAAAAGGCGGGTCTGTACAGGTTCTTCCAGGGCCAGACATCCCATAACCTCACGGGTGGGTCTCCATCCAATTCTTCCCTGCAGCCATCTTCATCGATTCCCCAAAACAAGAGCAGTACAGGACAGAAACGCAAGCGTTCAGACTAATTGGAGCGAGTGACGATAGAATTGGCAAATGACCCCTGAAAGTTTGCCGGTCAGGATCTCCACAGTGTGACAATACAATTCTCCGTTGGTCGAGATTCCATACCCGAGAGGAGTGGACAGGACAGGGAAATCCCACGCAAATTCTCAATAAGTAGGTCGGGATTCCAATCCCGACAGCCTTTGCTCCAATGTGTCGGGTATGGAAACCCGACCTACGAATTTGTCGATACCTGAACTTATTGAGAAGTTGTAATCCCACCTGTTTCTATCATAGGGGGCCAATCGAAGTTGACTCATGGTCGCTGACGGGACAGCTCCCATCCGTTGTTGACGGGCAGATCCATGTGGATGCGGGTGTATTGCCCCGGTTCAGTCTCCACGGAGAGGTCCCCTCCATGATCCTTCACAATGCCGTAAGCAATGGCGAGACCCAGGCCGGTTCCCGTCTCCTTGGGTTTGGTCGTGAAGAAGGGATCGAATATCCTGTTCCGGATATCGGGGCCAATGCCGACACCGAAATCCTCGACTGTGGTGCGAACGTATGTGACTCCCTCCTTCTTGATGAGTCCCGCTGCAAGGCGGAGCTGTTTTTCCGGACTGTAATCCGGGTATTTCTCGTTGAGTGCATCCCGTGCATTAGTCATCAGGTTCATGAGCACCTGTTGTATCTGTTGAGTCCGGCATTTGACGGTGGGCAGATCCTCCGGAATATCGATTTTCAAATCGATCTGATCATGGCGCATGACGGTCTGGATGAGAGTGAGGACCGATCCGACAATATCGGATAAATGAGCAGGGCTGTGTGACTGCTTCTCGTTTCGTGCAAAGGTCAGCAGATTGCGGACAATTCCGGCTACCCGCGTTGTTTCGCGAATGATCTCCTCGGCCAACTCCACCGCCGGACTTCCCTCCCGGGACCTGTCGATGATCAGTTGTGCGTAGTTCATGATGCCGTTCACGGGATTATTGATCTCGTGGGCTATGCCGCCTGCGAGAGTCCCTATGGATTCCATCTTCTGGGACTGCATCAGTTTCTGTTCCAATTCCCGCGTTTCGGTAATGTCCCTCAAGTTGACGACAACCCCGCTGCATTCCCCCGCATCATCAAGAAAGGGGGAATAGGACATATCGACGATGCGCCTTCCATAACCGGGAAATTCAAACGGTCCCTGATACTTGACCGTTTCCCCTGAAAAGGCCCGATCCAGAAACGGTTGGACCCTGGTCTTGAAGAGACATTCTCCCATCAGGTCCGACACAGAATGCCCGATGGTTTCTTCAGGCGTCCGTTGGTAGGCCTTCAGAAAGCTCTTGTTGACCGCCTCATACGCGTAATCTCTGTTGACCAGGGCCAGGAGATCCTTTGAGGCTGAGACGATCTGTTCGTATTTCCGTAGACGGTCTTCATATTCCTTGCGATAGGAGATGTCCTCGACATCCACCACGAGGTATAGAGGCCGCTCGTCCGGGTC
>JAAYUJ010000427.1 GCA_012517775.1 Deltaproteobacteria bacterium | reverse complement strand
GGGACCCCCATCAGCCTGATCATCCGCAATCGCGACGTGAGGAGCAAGGACTACACATCGCTCTCTCAACTCTACCGTCCCGGGCATGCGGATCGCACTTATGAACAGAAATACGGCATCAGGGACTGGCGCGGGGGAGGCAGAAGCTCGGCCAGGGAAACTGCCGGCCGCGTTGCGGCGGGAGCCATCGCACGGAAATTTCTCTCTTCTCTGGGCATTTCCGTGAAAGGGTACACAATCGCCCTCGGAGGCATTCGGGCAAAGAAATTCGACTGGGAAACCATTGACTGCAATCCCCTCTTCTGCCCGGATTCCGAGGGAGCAGTCGCCATGGAAAAGAGGATCAGGGAGGTTCGAGCGGCAGGCGATTCCATCGGCGGGATCGTCGAGATCATGGCCAGAGGCTGTCCAGCTGGTCTTGGCGAACCGGTTTTCGATAAGCTCGACGCCCGGCTCGCCGGTGCTCTCATGTCCATTGGCGCGGTCAAAGGAGTCGAAATCGGAGAAGGCTTTGCCGCCGCAGAGCTCCTGGGAAGCGAAAACAACGACCCCGTCACTCAGGATGGCTATGCCAGCAACCATGCAGGGGGGATTCTGGGAGGAATCTCAACGGGCCTCGATATCATCGCCCGAGTTGCCGTCAAGCCCATTCCCTCCATCTCCAAACCTCAGCAGACCGTCACGCGGAATGGAACACCAACCACGTTGGAAATCGGGGGCCGGCACGATATTTCGGCCATCCCCCGCATCGTTCCCGTCTGTGAAGCCATGGTGCTCCTGGTTCTGGCGGACTTCATGCTGCATCCGCTTCCGACACGGGACTGGACAGGCAAGTAGTGCAGCGGTATCAGATTTTGATGCTCAGTTTCTCAAGCATCATGTCCGCGAAACGGATGATGAAATCCCTCTGCTCCTGGGTTGCATAGGCGATACAGCTGCACCGAAGCACCTGCTTGCTTCGGATGAGCAGCTCAAATGCAACCTGGTTGATATCCAGGTTGATGGCGAAATAGTGGGGGCGGCACCGGCCGTGCTCCCTCTGAGTCGTCGTGCAGAGATCCTCCGGAAGATTGACCCAGTAAATCCCGTCCAGGGCAGTTTTCTCGGCATTCTCGTCCAGAAATTCGAGAACCTGTTCATAGTCCCGTGGACGCAGTTGATCAATCACGTATTGTTTCATGGTTGCACCGGTTCTTTCCTTCCCTTTCCACCCACCTTCAAAAAACTATGAGCCTACCGCCCTCGCTGCAAGACTTCGAACCACGTCCTCTGCCGTCTTGAATTCGTGGGAAAACCAAGTCTTCAGGAACTCATTGTCGGCGACGAGCTCGGGGGGGTCACCAGGGCGAATAGGATTCTCCAGAACATTCAGTTTCACCTTCAAGGCATCCTCAACCGTTCTCAGGAGCTCTCGAACCGACACCCCCTTCCCCAGGCCGACATTGGAGATGAGCCTGTCCCTCGAAGCGATGATATCGAGTGCCTTGATGTGCGCCTCGGCCAGATCCATGACGTACACGTAATCTCTGACGGCGGTCCCGTCAGGAGTCGGATGGTCGGTCCCAAAAAGCGAAAAAGAACCACCCGTTTGAGCCGCTCGCATGAGATTGGGCAGGACATGGGTTTCCGGCTCGTGCCTTTCGTATATCTCCCCATCGGGATCGTTTCCAATCACATTGAAGTATCGCAGGGCGGCGAAACGGATACCGAGAACGGGAGCCGCGGTCCTGATCACCTGTTCACACATCAGCTTAGACAATCCGTAAGGGTTGGTCGGTTCCTGAGGATGGTCCTCCCGGATGGTCGGAGTCCTGGCATTTCCATATGTGGCGCAGGAACTGGAAAAGACAAGACAGCTGGTTCCCGCGCGCCTCATGGCCTTGAGGAGTGCTATGGTCCCACTCACGTTGTTGTCGAAGTATTCCTCCGGCAGCCTGGTGGACTCCTCCACATAAGCCTTCGCAGCGAAGTGAATGACCGCATCCGCCTGAAAGCCGGAAAGGGTCCGGAAGAGGGCTTCCTCATTGCGAATATCTCCGAAGGCAAAGGGACCGTATTTGACCCACTCCGCCCAGCCGTTGGATAAGTTGTCGAAAACTATGGGCGTGTGCCCGACCTTCTTCAAAAGCTTTGACGTGTGGGACCCGATGTATCCTGCTCCGCCCGTAACGAGTATGTTCACCGATACCTCCTGAATTGAATGAAGTGCTGCAAAAAGCGCTATCAGTCAACCGCAGAGGACGCAGCGATCGCGGAGAAAAGACTATACGAGAAATCTCTGCGTGCTCTGCGCTCTTTGCGGTAAATCCCTGTTTCTCATTGTCTCGGGTGGCCTTAAAACATGACTTCTCAATAAGTCTAGGTAAGGATAGCTTCGCAGGTCGTGTTTCCATACCCGACACAATGGCGAAAAGGCACTCGGGATTGGAATCCCGAATTACTTATTGAGAAATTGTTGTCACACATCATGAGGGATTGCAGGCAGCCAATCCTTGACTGCATCTGCAGTGGGGCCGGCCTACCACCCACCACCCCCGCCGCCCCCACCTCCTCCGCCCGAGGACCCCCCTCCTCCGGAACTGGAGCCAGGAGCAGTAGACGAAGATGAAATCGCACCGGAAAGGGAGCTCCCGATGGAACTTGCAAATCCGGTCGACCCGAAGCGGCTCCAACCGTGTCCCGAATACCAGACCGGCTGATACCCGGTTTCCCCTTCTCCTGCTGAGGCCAGGACGTCAGAAAACTGC
>JAAYUJ010000052.1 GCA_012517775.1 Deltaproteobacteria bacterium | reverse complement strand
CTGGTATCTTCCTCGTAAAGCTGGATCGTCACGCTGTCGTCAGTGTCTATGAAACCAGTAACCTTGAGCTCGCTTTCGCCATCCCGAATGCGTCCGGCAAACAATCTGCCTTTCTGCGTTGTGATCTTCATCTCGACCTCATCGCTTCCATATTCGGGAGCAGCGCCGACCACCAGGACATTCTCGAACTCGACGTATTTGAATGTTCCCTTCCAAATACCCTTCATGTTGGGAATGGCTGCATGGGAAACAGAAGCAGCCAGCAGTATCCCCAGGCTGGCCAGAAGCGGAAAAACCATTTTCAACAGACCCTTTTTCATACATTCCCTCCTTTGATCTGTCTGATCGATGATTGATCGGTCCGGCATAACGAGTTCCCGCACAATGCCATAAAATCGCAACGCAATAATGCAGAATCAAGGCTCAGCCCCTCGCCCTGGGCCTTGTCCGGCCGCCCCTTCCAGCGAGGTCCGTCAGCCAAGGGTCAGTTGTGGGTGCAGTGATCCAAACCGCGCGCTTTAATACCGGAACTTGTCCCGGTCACTCATACACCGAAGTCTCGTTCCTGTTTTTGCGAAGGCAACTATGAAGGGCTTGCGCGAATATCCCGCATTCCCGTACTTTCTCAACAAGTGGGTCGGGGTTCCAATCCCGAAAGCCTTTGCGCCACGGTGTCAGGTATGGAAACCCGACCTGCAAAGCAGTCGTTACCTGGACTTGTTGAGAAGTGACGCTTTCCCCGTCCATTCATGCAATTCATGAGGCAAAGCCGCCATATGCATTTCTTCGATTCGCAGTCGAGACACCGCAAGTCCGCGGCGCATACCTGCCCCGCCGCCAGCAGACGGCCCAGAGTCTCCGCGGTCATTTCCACCCGCACCATCTTCTTTCTGGAAGCTCTCATCGCGTATCCTCCCCACAACCACCGGCTGCCTGACTGGACGTCATCGGGATTTCACCCCCTCCGTTGCTTGCCGGCCATTCCCCCCAAGCAAGCTGCTGATGCCGTTCAGACCAGAGCTCGCCAGCATCCGAATAGGCTTATTGTATTTCTTGCCCAGCTTTTTCACCATCTGGCATGCTGCATGGCTGTTGCAATTGACGGGACAGAGTACGACGTCCGCCCGCTTGAGACTGCTCTCCAGTTTCCTGGAGCCGTTCTTGATGTTCCCGTCGTGGTATTCGAATATGCCGCCGCTGCCTTCTACCATTTCTCGATACAGGGACTCCATCCTGGTGACGCCCCCGACGATCAGCACCCGTTTTCTGCAAAGGTCGAAGGACGGACAGCTTTCCTCGCACTCGCTCATGTCGCGACATTGCTCGATCACGTCCTCCATCTCATCCTTGATGTGAGCGCTCAAGTCGCGTTGCCTGCTCCATTTTTCCAACAACCGCCCGTTTTCCTTCTCCAAGACAATCAACCGATGTGCATAATCACTCACCTTTCTTGACAGTTCCTCGATCTCTTCTCTCATCCGCTTATTCTCTTCCTCGATGACTTCATAGGCGCCGCTTCTTAATTTCATTATCTCATGATTCAGACTGGCGTTCTCAGTCTCCATGAGAGCCAGTTTAGTCATGAGCTGCTTCAGGGCTACTTCCATGTCCGCTTTTTCCTTTTGTACCGTTTTTCTACATCCCACCTCGTTTTTGTGTCTTTCATCGGCCTTTTTTCGCATCCCCTGCTCACGGGCCAGCAACCGCTTCAGCCTGGCCATGTGGTCCCCGGTGTTGTGCATCTCCATGTGCACATCGCCGAAGATCTCCCTTTTTGTATCGATGGACAGATCCGACCTTGTCGCGGCCACCCAGAAAGCTGCTTTCATATCGCCGGATTCGAAGCAGGCCCGCCAGTGATCAAGGAAGTCCCTCTCCCGGATACCTTCAAGGAAGATAATCTCCCGCTTGAATTTGCCGTTAAGGAAGATGTCCACCCGGCGGGAAACGAGGTTTTCGCCATCCGAGCTGGCCACCAGGATTTCGTGGATCTCGAACGTACTCCTTCGCTTCACCGAAATGTCCGCCTTCTTGAGCAACTGCCTCTGTTCGGCGAGGGACAGGCACATACCGACTACCGGACATTTGAAGAACGAATCGATTTCCCAGAATCTTTGGCGCGTCAGCCGAGGCGGGGCCTCGGTTGCGCATCCCGTTTCCCGAAGCTCGATCCTGTGTGGTCCATGTGACTTCAACAGAGCATTTTCCTGCATGACTATCCCGCTCCTTTCCATCTCACTCGACATCCATGGTGGCCTTCGTCCCAGAGGCCATGAAAAAAGGCGCACTTCGATGTTTGTCCATCTCAGTTGCGCCTTCACTTTTCCCAGATCCGTCAAGACCCGGAGAACCGTAGGACACACCTTTGGGCCGCCTGAAAATACAGGCTTTGCCGGCAACCCCATAATGACTTCGTTGCCTCAACTCAATGCGGAGCAACTTCTCAATAAGCCCAAGCAGGGATGGATCCGCAGGTCGGGTTTCCATACCCGACACATTGGCGCAAGAACCGTCGGGTATGGAAAGCCGACCCACATATTGAGAAAGTGCCATTGCGAGTTGTAGGTACCATGTTATATTTTGCGTGTCAAATGATATTATGGCTGCTATAAAATATTAGCGAAGCAAAACTTTTCAATTGACATTCAATTCATGCTCCATTATCTCTTCCCATCATGCAGTGTCCGCCGGCGCCGAACCAATGATCCCAATGTTCTGGTCGGTCGTCGCTTGACGGGTCTTGGAGGAACTGAAATGGACGATATCGTGTCTGGCGCAACGCGCATTGAACGATCTTCCGGATCGTGCCCACTGCGCGGAGAATTCTCCAGATCCTATTCGTTCCGAGACTTCGGTCTGAAGATGGTTTT
>JAAYUJ010000426.1 GCA_012517775.1 Deltaproteobacteria bacterium | reverse complement strand
ATCTGGATGTACCTCGCCACAAGATCCCCCACTTCACTCGTGGTGTGACCCATTTGTCCGGCGGAAAGACTCTTGATATCCGTTGCCACGATCTTCCGGATGGCATCCTCAATACGGCGCGATGCCGATTCTTCGCCCAGATGGTCCAACATCATCTGGGCGGCTGCAATGGCAGCCAGTGGATTGATCACGTTCCTGCCGGTATATTTGGGCGCGGACCCGCCGATGGGCTCGAACATGGAGACCCCTCCCGGGTTGATATTCCCGCCTGCGGCTATCCCCATTCCACCCTGGATCATTGCTCCGAGGTCGGTAATGATGTCTCCGAACATATTGTCGGTGACGATGACATCGAACCATTCGGGATTCTTGACCATCCACATGCAAGTCGCATCCACGTGGGCGTAGTCCGTCTTGATATCAGGGTACTCCCCTCCCACCTCGTAAAATGCTCTCTCCCAGAGATCGAACGCGAAGGTGAGTACATTGGTTTTTCCACAAAGGGTCAGCTTTTTGTCGCGGTTTCGGCGCCGGCAGAAATCGAAGGCGAATCGTATACAGCGCTCAACTCCCATACGAGTGTTGACGGACTCCTGTACAGCCACCTCAAACGGCGTGCCCTTTCTCAGGATCCCCCCCGAACCGGAATAGAGCCCCTCTGTGTTCTCCCGGACCACGACGAAATCGATATCCTCGGGGCCCTTGTCCTTCAGCGGGGTCTCGACACCCGGGTAGAGAATGACCGGGCGCAAATTGATATACTGGTCCAGCTGAAAGCGAAGCTCCAGGAGAAGTCCTTTTTCCAGGATGCCGGGCTTGACCTCGGGATGACCGATGGCTCCCAGGAGAATTGCATCGAAACCTTTGAGCTCTTCCAGGGCACTGGCAGGCAGGATCTCTCCCGTACGCAGGTAGCGATCACCACCGAGGTCGAAGTGGACCTGCTCGATCTTGAATCCCTCCCGATGGGACACTGCTTCAAGGGCTTTCAGTGCCTCGCGGACAACTTCGGGTCCCGTACCGTCTCCAGGCATGACAGCAATGTTGTATGTCTTCTTCTGATCCATGGATTGTTTCAAACACCTTTCTACCATAAAGGTTCAGTCTTGACGGAGCCGGGGCTCTTCCCCGGGGACACCAAGTTTGAGGAACTCCTGCAGAATCCATTCAGAGTCGGCCCTTTTTCTGATAGCCACGACAGACAGTCGCCTATGCTCCTTTTACCTGCGCAGCCGTCTTCTTTTCCACGTAGGGCATGAGACCTCCAACCTGGAGGAGCTCCTGCATGAAGGGAGGGATGGCCTGCGCTGGATACGTCTGCTGCCGCGAATGATTGACAATGAGCCCGCTGCCCAGATCCACCTCAATCTCATCTCCCGGTTGAATGGATTCGGCCGCTTCGGGAGACTCCAGGATAGGGAGCCCCATGTTGAATGCGTTCCGATAGAATATTCTGGCAAAGCTGTGAGCGATGACGCAACTGATGCCGGCAGCCTTAATGGAAACCGGGGCATGCTCCCGAGATGATCCACAGCCGAAATTCCGGCCCCCTACGATCAGATCCCCTATCCGTACCCTGCCTGCAAACGCGGGGTCCGCATCCTCCATGCAGTGGGAAGCCAGGATCGCAGGATCACTGGTGTTCAAGTACCGGGCAGGTATGATGGCATCCGTGTCCACGTCATCCCCGAACTTCCATGCACGACCTCTCACCTTCATTGCAAAACCTCATTTGATCCGTACTGTTGAATGAAAGGAAACCCGGCCGTCATACCGCATCGGGATGGGCAATATGTCCTGCTATCGCCGAGGCGGCAGCTACCGCGGGACTGCTGAGGTAGACCTCACTTCCCGTATGGCCCATGCGTCCCACAAAGTTCCTGTTTGTTGTGGCAACCGCTCTCTCACCGGGGGCCAGGATTCCCATGTGCCCTCCCAGGCAGGGCCCGCAGGTAGGAGTGCTCACCGCCGCCTCCGCATCGAGGAAAACCTCGATCAATCCCTCCCTCAACGCTTGCCGGTAAATACGCTGAGTGGCGGGGATCACGATGCAGCGAACATTGGGAGATACTTTCCTCCCTTTGAGTATCGTTGCCGCGATTCGAAGATCTTCCAGCCTGCCGTTGGTGCATGAACCGATCACCACCTGATCGATGGTGATGTGGGAAAGCTCGCTCACCCCCCTAACATTGCTGGGCAGGTGTGGAACAGCGACCACCGGTTCGAGCCCGGAAACATCCCAGTCGTAAACCGCCTCGTAGGAGGCATCGGGGTCACTCTGGTGGAACCTGTACCCACGCCTGGCCCTTCCCTTCACATACTCCTCGGTGACGGCGTCCGGAGCAATGATCCCCACCTTGGCACCCGCTTCAATGGCCATGTTGGACATGGTGAACCGATCCGCCATAGGGAGCATGTCAACCACCTCCCCCGTGAATTCCATGGCCCGGTATCGGGCACCGTCCACCCCTATCCGGCCGATGGTGTGTAGAATGAGGTCCTTTCCCCCTACCCACGGCCGCAGCTTGCCCCGGTAGATGAATTTCACGGATGCCGGGACCTTGAACCAGATCCTGCCGGTCATCATGACGGCGGCGAGATCGGTGCTACCGACTCCAGTGGCGAAAGCCCCCAGCGCACCATAGGTGCATGTGTGGCTGTCCGCTCCAATGACCACATCACCCGGCAGAACCAAACCCTGCTCAGGAAGCAGGGCGTGTTCAATTCCCATGCGCCCCACCTCGAAGTAGTTCACAATTCCGTGTTCTCCGGCAAAATCCCGCAGGAGCTTCGCCTGAATCGCAGAGGCGATATCCTTGTTGGGGGTGAAGTGGTCCGGGACGAGGGCAATACGTTCCGGATCAAAAACCCCTTTGGCTCCTGCCTGCCGAAACGCTTCGATGGCAAGAGGGGCAGTGATGTCGTTGCCAAGGGCAAAATCCACCCGGGCCTCGATCAATTCATCCGGGCGCAATTCTTCCCGATCAGCATGTTCAGCCAGGATCTTCTCACTTATGGTCATGGGCATGGCAGTCAACCTTCCAAACAACCGTGCGATTATGGTTCAAGAAGAACAAATCCAACGGAGCTTCCTGTGTAAACCGTCGACCTCCTCAATTGAAAGGTCCACGGAGCCTGCTGAATCTCCACTCACTTATCATCCGTCGGAACATTCTGCTGCAATTCGATGGCACTCTCCTTCGTCCACCCAGTTTCATCCTCCAGCCGGGGCACATCCACGGGCCTGGCGTCTTGAGTCGCCCGAGTTCCTCGATACAGTTGCATGCAATAGATCACGGGACCGGATAGAACGTAAACGACCAGGAGACCGAAAAGGACCAGTTCCGGCTTCATGGCGACGACTGTTACAAGGACCAGTATGCCGAAGAACACGGGGAAAGGCCTCGCCTTCAGCATCTCAAAGTCCTTGAAGCTGTAATAGGGTATCGTGCTGACCATGAGAAAGCCGAGTAAATAGGTGACCAGCAGGAGGGGGATGTTGGAGCTCGATGCCGAGAGGAGCCTCACCTCATGGAAAAAGAGCGTTATAGCGGCCACCATGCTGGCGGCACCAGGGATGGGAAGTCCTACGAAATACTTCTTGCTGACCGTTTCCACTTGCACATTGAAGCGGGCGAGTCGAAGAGCACCGCATGCAACGAAGACGAAGGCAGCCAGCCACCCAATGCGGCCGAAAGGGCGGAGCGCCCAGAGATACATGAGAATTGCGGGAGAGACTCCGAAAGCTACGAGGTCGGCGAGGGAATCGTATTCGACTCCAAATCGACTGGTAGCCCTTGTGAGGCGTGCGATTTTTCCGTCCAGGATGTCGAAGAAACAGGAGACGAAAATAGCCAGAGCAGCCAGATCGAATCTGCCGTTGATCGCACTGATTATGCCGAAGAAGCCGCTGAAGAGATTCGCCGTCGTAAAGAGGTTCGGTACAATATAAGCCCCTATGTGAACCTCTCCCTCTTCAAACTTGCGCCATTTCTGCTGCCATTTGCGCCTTCTGGGGCGCCTTTTCCTTATTTCAGCCGACATAAAAGTGTTTCGCCCCCATAGACATGATTGCCCGATTTGATGAGAATGTCCGAATCCTCGGGGACATATACATCCAGGCGCGAGCCAAACCGGATCATGCCGTAGCGTTCTCCTCTGATGACAGAATCACCGACCGACGGCCAGCAGACGATACGGCGCGCAATAAGTCCCGCCACTTGGGTAACGACAATGTCCACGCCGGAATGGGCTTGAATCCATATCGAGTTCTGTTCATTCTCGCGCATCGCACGGGAGAGATTGGCCGACAGAAACCGCCCTTTCCTGTACTTCAGACCGCGGACTATACCTGACAGTGGGATACGGTTCACATGGACGTCAAAAATGGACATAAAAACGCTGATCCTGACACAAGTCTTTCTGAAAAAAGGCGTTTCTTCCACCTTCTCGATGGAGATGACCCTCCCGTCAGCGGGAGAGACCACCGTGTCGGAGTCGGACGATCCCACTCTCTCAGGATCTCTGAAGAAATGGCCGATGAGAAGGGTCAACACAAGAGAAATCCAGGCAAGTACCGTGTGATGGAGTATTGCAAAGATGAGGGTCAAAAAGGCGGAAATGAGAATATAGGGGATACCCTCGAAGGCAAAAGGGATGTGACGGACCTTGTTCCGGAAATCTTCTGATTGCATGATACAGCCCTTTTCTTAGCATTTGCAAACCATAGTCAGCTCACCTCCCAGGATAAGAATGGCAGGTCGGGTTTTCATAGCCGGCGAACTCCTGTCAGCAGCTCTATCCCCACCCGCCGCACAACTCCTGCTATGGTTCTTTTGCCACATTTCCCTCTTCCGGAAAAGCCGGACCTCTGTGCATCAGCCCTGAAGGCACATCAGCATTCGGAAGAGGAAAGGAATCAAACCCTCTCGGGATGCCTCAATGCTTCTTGCTTCTGGATAATGCCGCCTTTCCCGTACGGGCCACTTCCACAATCCCGATCTGACCGAGCAGCTCGATGATTGCCGCAATCTTGCTCTCGTTTCCCGTCACTTCCAGGGTGTAGAAATGGGGACTCACATCCACGACCTTGGCACGAAAGATATCCACGATACGCAGTACTTCGGCTCTCGTCGGCGCCTCAGCTCTCACCTTGATGAGGGCCATCTCCCGATCGACGAAATCAGTATCCCGATAATCAAAGACCTTGATCACATTGATGAGTTTGTTGAGCTGTTTGACAATCTGGGACATGATTCGCTCGTCACCCGTCGTGACCAGCGTGATGCGCGTGAGTCCGGGCTCATGGGTTTCCGCCGCCGTGATGTTCTCGATATTGAAATCTCTTCCGGCGAATAACGTCACGATCCTGGCGAGAACCCCCGGTACATTCTGGACCAAAATGCCTATGGTGTGCCTCTGCTTGCTATGATTCTCCATATCCACTCCACGGCCTACGACAACAACAGCATTTCCGATATGCTCTTTCCAGCAGGAACCATCGGGTAAACGCCTTCCTCCGGAGACACGATGAAATCCATCAGTACGGGCCTCTTGACCGCAAATGCTTCCCGAATGACCGGCTCCACCTCTTCAGGTTTTGTGGCCCTGAGTCCTACCGCACCGTAGGCTTCGGCGAGCCTCACAAAATCCGGGCTGCTATCCGCCAGGCACGTACCACAGTAGTTCTGCTCATAGAAAAGCTCCTGCCACTGGCGCACCATCCCAAGGAACTGGTTCCTTAATATGGCCACCTTTACGGGCAGGCAGTTGCACACAGCCGTCATGAGCTCCTGTATGTTCATTTGAATGCTGCCATCTCCCGCAATATCCACAACCAACCGATCGGGAAAGGCAGCCTGGGCTCCAATGGCCGCGGGAAGACCGTAACCCATGGTACCCAATCCCCCTGAGCTCAGAAAGGTGCGCGGGCGGGTGAAATGATAGAATTGGGCGGCCCACATCTGATTCTGTCCCACTTCGGTTGTGATGATGGCTTCCCCGTCGGAGATCTCATGAATCTTTTCGACCACATACTGTGGTTTGATGACCTTTGGGTCATATTCGTATCGCAGAGGGTGAGATTCCCTCCACTGCCGAATCTGTTCCAGCCAGGAAGCCCTGATTTCGTCCAGTCCATCGACAGGATCCGTTTCAGCCATCTGAATGAGCTTCTGAAGGGCGTTCTTGCAATCCCCGACAATGGGAATATGCACGTCGACCGTTTTCCCGATGCTTGTCGGGTCGACATCGATATGAACATACTTGGCTTTTGGAGCAAACCCGCTGATCTTTCCCGTCACCCGGTCGTCAAACCTCGCCCCGACGGCAAGGAGCAGGTCCGCATTGGAGACCGACATATTCGCCTCGTAGGTCCCATGCATTCCCAGCATACCGAGCCAGAGCGGATGTGGTGAGCGTTTGCCCTTCTTGTCCCGGATCTCGGCGGGGAAGCATCCCATTCCCATAAGCGTGCTGGTAACCGGAGCCTGAACGAGCTCCGCAAAATGGATAAGCTCATCAGAGGCATCGGCGTGGATCACTCCCCCTCCGGCGTAGATTACAGGATGCCTGCATTTCTTGATGAGCTGATAGGCTCGCTTGATCTGTCCCCCATGGGCTTCCAGGGTGGGGTGGTATCCGGGAAGATCCACCTTCCTGGGATAGCGGAATTCGGCCTGTGCCTGAATGACATCCTTGGGCAGATCCACCACGACCGGTCCGGGGCGCCCCGTGCGGGCCAGATAAAAAGCTTCCTTGATCACCCGAGCCAGTTCATTCACATCCTTGACCAGGTAGCTGTGTTTGGTGCAAGGCCTCGTGATGCCGATGATATCCACTTCCTGAAACGCGTCATCCCCGATCATGGCGGTGGGGACCTGCCCCGTGAACACAACGATGGGGATGGAGTCCATATTGGCGGTAGCGACACCTGTCACCGTATTCGTCGCGCCGGGCCCCGATGTGACGAGACAGACCCCTACACGTCCCGTTGCCCGTGCGTAACCGTCCGCCATGTGCGCGGCACCCTGCTCGTGGCGGACGAGGATGTGCCGGATGCCGTGCCTGGGCATCTCATGGTAAATATCCAGAACCGACCCCCCCGGAAAACCGAAGATGATCTCAACTCCCTCCTTCTTGAGACATTCAAAAAAAATCTGTGCTCCCTTCATCTTCATAGAAACACCTTCAATAATTGGCGTTAATGGAATAAGGGTGACATCTCACGGGAATTCGATCTCGAACTGGCCAAGGAGCGGCGGGACAGGGGATCTTTTCCAGTGGATCGGTAATTTTAGGGAAATCGACGCCAACTGTCAACACGAGGCTTGGGCAAACAGTGCTGACGCATGAATCAAAAACGGAGGTCTTGGCGTCCATTTTCGGCGATCCTTTGGGCGGTCAGACCCTCGAGAAGGTCACCTTCCACGTAGAATGCCGAGCCTCAGTATCGCCGGAGCTGCAAGACTGGGGGTTTTTCTGCAAGAGTGAGCATGGGTTCCCTTT
>JAAYUJ010000425.1 GCA_012517775.1 Deltaproteobacteria bacterium | reverse complement strand
TGTTTATAGTTGTTTTTATGAGGGCACGGAAGACTGCGGAAGGATAGAGGGTCTTGCCCCAATTGAGCCAGAGTGACAGAGACGGAGAGATGACCTCGCAGGTGACCTTCGAGGACAACAGGTTGGTGCAGCAACTGGCAGGTGTTCAGAACAGCCACCTCAAGGTCATTGAGAACCAGCTGAGCGTCCGTGTTCATCTCCGGGGCAACCAGTTCTCCATATCCGGGGATATTCCCCATGTGAAGCTCGTGGAACAATTGCTGACGGACCTTGCGGAGCTGATCCAGAGGGGTTATCCTCTCTTCAGCAGTGATATCCTCTACGCCATTCGCATCCTGAGTGAGAGCTCCCACCCGAACCTCAAGGACATTTTCCTGGATCAGGTTTTCATTGCATCCAACAAGCGCACTATCACCCCTAAGAGCCTCAAGCAGAAAGAGTATATCGAGGCCATCCGCAACTATGACATCGTGTTCGGAATCGGTCCCGCCGGAACCGGCAAGACTTACCTCGCCATGGCCATGGCGGTGGCGGCAATGGCCAAGGAGCAGGCTCGCCGCATCGTACTGGTCCGGCCCGCGGTTGAAGCGGGTGAGAAGCTGGGCTTTCTTCCAGGTGACCTCGCAGAAAAGGTCAATCCCTATCTGCGCCCCCTCTACGATGCTCTTCACGACATGATGGACTTCGAGAGGGCATCGAACCTTGTCCAACGTGGAGCTATCGAGGTGGCACCCCTTGCGTTCATGAGGGGACGCACTCTCAACGACGCCTTTGTCATCCTGGACGAGGCACAGAACACGACCAGCGAACAGATGAAGATGTTTCTCACCCGGCTTGGACTCGGCTCCAAGGCCGTGATCACTGGAGATATCACCCAGATAGACCTCCCCGAAAACAAGCTTTCGGGACTGGTGGAAGCGATCCACCTCCTCAAGGGAATCGATGCGATACGCTTCGTTTTCTTCACAAATCGCGATGTGGTGAGGCATCGTCTGGTGCAGGAAATCATCCTGGCTTATGAACGGGCGGAGCAGCAAAAGCCTGGATCTTCAAGGACTCTTATTGAGAATTGAGCTTCTTATGGAAAACAGCAAGAAGGAACAGGACCGACGCAAGAATAGGTCTACATGGTGTCTCTGCAAGAAGGTCATTCCTTCCCAGTTCCAGGACCCGTTTGTCCAGAAGGGTTTCATCCTCGTCGTCCTGAGCATCATCATCGCCGCCCTGATCACTCCATCCTTCATGGTTTCAAGACGCAGCTATAAGCTTGGTGACATCGCAGACCGAAACATCAAGGCCAAACGCGACATTCTCGTGGAAGACGAAGCTGCTACGATAAAGAAGCGGCAGGAGGCCGCACGCCAGGCTCCCGCCGTTTATGACCTTGATGAGAATGTGGTTGTGCATATCCACGAGAGAGTGCAGGCTGCATTCCAAGCCATGCGCGACAGCCTGAACTATACGTCCAGGCCGGGTATTGAGAACGGGCTTTTGCCTGATGCGGAACCCCCCACCTTTTTGCTTGATGGCTCATCCCATTCCCTTGAGGTGACCGAGCGCAGGAAGGGACTCCTTCAGGGGAGAAAGGATTTCGAAGACCTCATCGGCTTCGAGATTCCGGATGAAATCTTTTCGAGCCTTTCCCATGGACGATTTTCCGATGAGTTGTCCAACAGGCTCAGCCAACTTCTCAAAGGCATACTGGATCAGGGGATCATTTCCAGCAAGAATTGGCTCGCTCATACGCAAGGGCATGACATCATCGTGCGCAAAATGGGAACCAGTGAAGAATTTCTGATGCCCCCTCCTCACGATTTTCCCGATCTCAAGGAGGCACGCAAGCTCATACGGAGGCAGGCGCAGGAAATGTGGGGCACGAATGGCGAAACCACTTCCATTGGCTTCCTTGGATCGCAGCTGCTCCAGCCGAACCTCACCTTCAATCTTGCAGCATCGGACCAGATCCGTGAGAAGGCTTACGCCGCCGTCAAGCCAGTCTATATTCAGGTGAGAAAGAACGAAATGCTCGTCCGCGAAGGCCAAAGGATCGGCCCGGAAGAACTGCTCAAGCTGAAGGGTCACGAGCAGGGAATTGCCGGGCGCCACTGGCTGCTCATTTTTGTTACCATGTTTCTGTCGAGCGGCCTTTGCATCTGGGTGGTTGTCCACGTGGTGAAGCAGCATATTCCTTCCTATCGCATGGATCTCTGCGACTACCTGTTCCTCGGCATCCTTCTTGTCATTTTACTCAGTATGGGTCGGGCTACCATGTGGATTGTGGATCTGGTCGGTGATGCGTCAAGCCATGTGTCGGGGAAGACCATGATATATGCCATCCCCCTCAGTGCCGGGGCCATGATGGCAAGCATCTTTTTCGGAGTGACCGTTTCTCTGCTCTTTTCACTGCTTCTGACCCTTTTTGCGGGAATGCTTTTCGGGAAGGATTTCGGACTGCTCTTCTATTTCCTCATCGGCTGTTACGTGGCAGCCCATGGAGTAACACCCTGCAGAAATCGCATGATTCCCATCAAGGCGGGCCTTTTTGTGGGGTGTGCGAATGCCGTGGTCATCGTGTTGAACGCGTTCGTCCACGAGCAGATCAATTTTCTGGGGATTGCCACCAACGCCTTTTTCGGTTTTTCCGGAGGAATCTTTGCGGGAGTCTTGGTCACAGGGTTCACACCTCTGGCGGAAATGGTCTTCGGATATACGACGGATACCAAGCTCCTGGAACTGGTGACCATGGATCAACCACTGCTGCAGACCCTGATGGTCCAGGCGCCCGGCACCTATCATCACAGCGTCATTGTTGGAAACATGGTGGAGGCGGCTGCGAAGTCCATCGGCGCCAATGCATTGTTGGCCAAGGTTGCTGCCTACTACCACGATATCGGCAAGATCAAGAAGCCCCTTTATTATATTGAAAACCAGGTGGAATGCGAAAATCGCCACGAGAAGCTGGCCCCGTCCATGAGCAGCCTCATCCTTATCTCTCATGTCAAAGAGGGAATCGAACTGGCGAGACAGCATCATCTTCCCAAGCCCGTCATCGACATCATCTGCCAGCATCATGGAACAAGCTTCATTTCCTTTTTCTATAAGAAAGCCCTGGAAGCACGGGAAAGGGAGCAGACCCGCCGCAGCGCTGTATTGCCTCCTATCAACATTGACGATTATCGGTATCCAGGCCCCAAGCCCCAGACCAAGGAGGCCGGTCTGGTTATGCTGGCCGATGTTGTGGAGGCGGCCTGCAGGTCCCTGGGGGATCCCACCCCCGCGAGAATACAGGGAATGGTCAGTCGCCTGATCAACAACATCTTCAGCGATGGCCAACTGGAGGATTGCGAGCTGACCCTCAAGGATCTTCATTCCATCGCGAAGCACTTCAACCAAATCCTTGCCACTATCCATCACCAGCGCATCGAATATCCCACCGTTTCCCTGAAAGATGAAAAAGGAAAGTCGGATGCCTCTGATCCAAGTCAGCGTGAATCAAGACCAGATCGCGATAAACCCGGTGCAGATCGAACTGGCGGCCGCACGGATCTTAAACGCCTTGGGATACACTGATGCAGAGTTGAGCATCGCCATCGTCGACGACGAGGAGATGACACGCCTGAACCGGGAATATCGCCGGATCGATTCAACGACCGATGTCCTGGCCTTTCCCATGCTGGAGGGAGAATTCAGCGACGTGAACCCCGAGCTGCTGGGTGATGTGGTGATATCTGCTCCTACGGCCCATGCCATGAGCGAAAGTGCCCATCGCTCTTTTGCCGCCGTCCTGAATCTTCTCCTGGTGCACGGAATACTGCATCTCATCGGCTACGACCACGAAGTGGGGGAAACGGCCGCGCGGGCAATGAGTGAAAAGACCCTGGAGCTCCTGCAGTTGCTTGGGTACACTGAGGAAGGATTCGGCTGGTACTTCGATGCAGTCTCGGACCTTATCTGAGTAATCGACTGTTCACGAACGTACGATGCTGTTTGGATCTTTTGGGGAGAAAGGAGGGATCGTGGCAAGGGTTTCCATCAATGTCGACCATGTGGCTACCGTTAGGCAGGCACGCCTTGCATCTGAACCGGACCCGGTTGCTGCTGCATTTCTTGCCGAGCTTGCAGGCGCCCAGGGAATTGTTGTCCATTTGCGTGAAGACCGGCGTCATATTCAAGATCGCGATGTGGAGATCCTGAGGAAGACCGTCAAGACCAAGCTGAACCTTGAGATGGCCCCGAATCAGGAAATGGTCAATATCGCCCTCGGGATCAGACCTGACATGGTTACCCTGGTTCCTGAAAAGCGCCAGGAATTGACGACGGAGGGCGGGCTTGACGTTGTCCTCCATGAAGAAACCATCCAACAGGTGGTGAAGACCCTGCACGAAGGGGGTATCGCCGTCAGCCTCTTCGTCAATCCCGATCCCAAGCACATCAAAACGGCACATCGGATGGAAGCGGACTACGTGGAGATTCACACGGGGGGATTCGCCGAATCCAGGACCTTTTCAAAGCGCCGGGAGGAGTTCGATCGGATCGAAACGGTGGCCAAACTGGGTCAGAAAGTGGGACTGGGAGTGCACGCGGGGCACGGGGTGGATTATCAGAATGTGTTTTGGCTCAGAAACATCTCGGAAATCGAAGAGTTCAGCATCGGTCACTCCGTCATTTCCCGCGCGATTCTCGTGGGGATGGAGAGAGCGGTTCGAGAGATGATCGAACTGGTGAACGGCTGAAATGGGCATCTGGGGAGTGGGGATTGACCTGGTGAGCATCGAGCGCATTTCCCGCCTGGTCGGCCGTTGGGGAGACCGCGTTCTCGTGCGAGTGTTTACGGAATTTGAACGGGAAACCTGTGCCCGAAAGACGGACCAGAATCCCTGCCTTGCCATGCGCTTTGCTGCAAAAGAAGCCTTTGTGAAGGCCCTGGGGCTTGGAATGCGTTCGCCTGTGCAATGGCTTGACATTCAGGTGCAGAACGATCCCCTGGGAAAACCCATGATTTCTCTTTCCGAAAGAGCCGCCGCCTACTGCACCCGGCAGGGTGTCACCTCATGGCACCTGAGCCTCACCGATGAAGGGGGATACGCTGCGGCCGTCGTGATTCTCGAAACATGAAGGAGCCCCCGATGCTTCTCGTCACTGCCGATGAAATGTCCGGTCTGGATCGAAAAACCATTGAAGGAATCGGTATCCCGGGAATCGTTCTCATGGAAAATGCGGCTCGGGGCGCCGCCGGCTTTTTCCTTGAAGTGCTTCCTGACATTCTGAAACGTCGCATCGCCATTGTCGCTGGAACCGGCAACAATGCGGGGGATGGCTTTGTCCTCGCCCGTATCTTTCATGATAAGGGAGCACAGGTTCATGTGGTCTGTCTGCGATCACCCGAACGCCTCCAAGGGGACGCCCTGACCAATTTCTCTATTCTGGAAAGAATCCAGATCCCCGTAAGTGTGTGGGATGAAAGCCGGGATTTCGATCTTCAGTGGAAAACGGTAGCGGAAAGCAATGTGGTGATCGATGCGATTCTGGGGACGGGGCTCAAAAGCGAAGTGCAGGGGCTGTACAGAAAGGTCATCGAAACCATGAACCGGCTCCCGTGTCCCAGGTTGGCCGTCGACATTCCGTCAGGCCTGGACGCGAGCACAGGGAGAGTCATGGGTGCCGCCGTCAAAGCAACGGGAACAGCGACCTTTGGATGTCTAAAGATCGGCCAGGTGACCGAGCCGGGCGTCGATTACGTGGGTCGTTTGCGTGTCGTGGATATCGGCATTCCTCCAGCGGTGATTCGAACAAGCGGTGTCGAGCGCTGGTGGGCGGACGAGGATTTTCTTTCCGGATGGTTGAAACCTCGCCATGCAGGAATCCACAAAGGGACGGCCGGCCACGTCTGCGTTCTTGCGGGCTCCCGTGGGAAGACAGGGGCGGCTGCCCTCATCTGCCAGGGTGCTTCCCGGGTAGGAGCCGGACTGATAACCCTTTTCATCCCTGAAAGCTTGAATCCCATCATGGAGGTCAAGCTCACGGAAGCAATGACCTACCCCGTTCCTGAAACGGAGGAACAGTCTCCCGCTGAGTCCGGTCTTGCCAGGATTCTGGAGTTCCTGGAGGGCAAACAGGTGCTTGCCATCGGCCCGGGTGTCTCGCTGCACCCCCGCACGCAGGAGCTCATCCGGAATCTTGTCCCTCAAGCTCCCTGCCCCATGGTTCTGGACGCCGATGCGTTGACGGCTCTAAGCGGGCATCTTCATCTCCTCCAAGAACTCAAATATCCTGCCATACTCACCCCTCATCCCGGAGAAATGGCCCGGCTGATAGATGGAACTGCTCGTGACATTCAGGAAAACCGGCTGGATGCCGC
>JAAYUJ010000424.1 GCA_012517775.1 Deltaproteobacteria bacterium | reverse complement strand
TCTATCGACGTGATCCTGGTCTTCAAGAGCAATCGGAGCGTGGAAGCCATAGCGGGAGGCAAGTTCACACTGGGAGCGGATGCCGGCGCGGCAGCGGGACCGGTTGGGCGATATGCTGAAGCAAGCACTGACATCCAGCTCAAGTCCGAAATCTACAGCTATTCCCGCAGCCGTGGATTGTTCGCGGGAGTGTCCCTGGAGGGAGCCTCCCTTCAGGTGGATTACAGGGGCAATTCGGCATTTTACAGGATGGCGGGGATTCTGCCCATACAGATTCTTCAGGGTGCCGACCTGCAGGCGCATCCCATTGCCGGTGACCTTAGAGACCTGCTTTCGCGCTACGCAACTCACTAGGAATGCCTGTTCCTGGGGCTTTGTCGCAAATGGTGAACAAGCTTGAGCCTTTTGCTGGGTCTTGTGTTTTCCGACTCGAATGACCGGCTTCATTCATGGCCTCTTCACGGACTTCCAAGCTGCTCGTTGCTGATCTTGCCCTCATGCGGGCACTTCTTCAGCGCCTTATCGTGCCGACTCTCCTGGCACTGGCCACCTTTCTTTTTGGTGCTTTCGGCTTCTATGCCATCGGAAAAGGGCGCTGGTCGCTTTTTGACTGTGCCTACATGACCAGTATCACTCTCACCACCGTCGGCTACGGGGAGGTTCTGGAAGAACTGGGCCCGGAGGGGCGCTTCTTTGCCATGGTGCTCATGTGGTCCGGGATGGGGGTCACTCTCTATGCCGTATCGACCATCACGGCGTTCTTCGTGGAAACCGATCTCTGGAAGATTCTCAGGGAAAGACGAATGGAAAAGCGCATTGCTGCATTGAGCGGTCACATCATCGTTTGCGGGGCAGGAAAAACGGGAATCAATGTCATCAAGGAGATTTACACCACTAGACGTCCCTGCGTCGTGATCGAAGGGGACCGCGAAAGGCTTCAGCAGCTCCAGGAAGACTACGGCGACTTGTTCTGCCTGTGCGGAGATGCAACGGATGAAGGGGTCCTTGAAAAGGCGGGGATTCAAAACGCCGCCGGACTCATAGCGACCCTGAGCGACGATTCCCATAACCTCCTCATCACCGTGCAGGCGCGGTACATCAATCCGAACATCACCATCGTCTCCCGGTGCGAGGAGAACAGCCTGGCAGACAAGTTCTACCGGGCCGGCTCCAATTATGTCGTCAATCCGGCATTTATCGGAGGCATGAGGATGGCAAGCCAGATGATCCGCCCCCATGTGGTTTCTTTTCTGGATCGGATGCTGAGAAGCAAGGACCTGTCCATACGAGTGGAGGAGGTCGTGCTCGATGAGTCTTCGTCCTGGGTCGGCCGTAATCTGGGGGAAATCGATGTGTACCGGCAAACGGGGCTCATTCCCATCGCTCTGAAGCAGCCCGATCAGGAGGAATATCATTACAATCCTTCTCCGCAGGAAAGCCTGCGGTCCCGAACGGTGCTCATTGTCATCGGCAATCCCGACCAGATATCAAGGTTGCGCGCTTTCTGCCATGCGGGAAAATCATGAGGACGATTTGACCGGGCGGGAATCCAGCTTCTCAC
>JAAYUJ010000051.1 GCA_012517775.1 Deltaproteobacteria bacterium | reverse complement strand
TCTCCAGTCTCATGGAGCCGAAGTTATTGAGAAGATGCTTCAATCCTTCAAGCGCCATGGAGCGAAGCGGGGGAGGAGCAGAATGCCAGGGACGGCGCCGATAAGACTCACGGCATAGAATAAGGGCCAGCCCATGGCGGTCACCATGAACCCCGTGGGTACGCCTGCCAGAACACGAGCGATGGCCATGATGCTCGTGAGGAGGGCATACTGGGTGGCGGTGAACCGCTTGTCGCACAGGCTCATCATGAAGGCGAGGAATGCGGCCGTACCCATGCCTCCGCAAATATTCTCAATGCCGATTGCGGCTACCATGGCTGGATAGTTTTTCCCCACGAGGGCCAGGACCGTGAAGGTCAAATTGGAAACGGCCTGAAGAAATGCAAAAATCCACAGGGAGCGGTTGATTCCCATTCGTGCAATGAATCCACCGCCGGCGAGGGTTCCCAGGATGGTGCTGAAAAGCCCAAAACCCTTGTTGACGACTCCCACGTCGGTGCGGCTGAACCCGAGTTCAAGGAGAAAGGGGGTCGTCATGGCTCCCGCGATGGCGTCGCCAAGCTTGTAAACCATGATGAAAAGCAGCATCTCCACTGCGCCCTGTTTCTGGAAATAGACGAGGAGAGGCTGCCAGACGGCATCGCGGAGTGTCCCAGGGGGAGGTGCCTTCTCTGCCGGTTCCGGCGAAACAAGGGTGAATCCACTGTTCAGGACCATGATTGCGGCCATGAGGGCATAGACCATCCGCCAGGGAATGTGATCGGAGAGTACCAGAGCCATGGCCCCCGACGTGATGAGCGCGATACGGTATCCGACGACCGTTGTGGCGGCCCCGGCCCCGAGCTCCTCCTTCTTCAAGACGTCGGCACGGTAGGCATCGATGACGATGTCCTGGCTGGCACTCAGGAAAGCGATTCCAAGGGCCAGTGACGCGGCCAGCCACGGCATAGAGGCGGGTGAGCTCAGGCCGAGGGACAGAATGGCTCCGCCCAGAAGAAGCTGCGTGAGGAATATCCAGCCTCTGCGGCGGCCAAGACAGGGAATGGCGAACCGGTCCATGACCGGGGCCCATAAAACTTTGATGGTGTATGGGAGCCCCACGAGGGAAAAGATGCCGATGAGGCGCAGATCCACCTTTTCCACGGTCATCCAGGCCTGAAGTGTGGACGCTGTGAGGGCGAGGGGCAGTCCCGATGAAAAGCCCAGGCCCAGGAGGCACAGGACGCGCCTTTTGGAGTAGACTTCCAGCCAGGGTGTCTTGGGTTCCGCCATGTTTCGCCTTTGCACCTTTGTATATTCTCGTTAAGGGATGTCTCTGCCGAGTTCCGCAATCTACCGGAGTGCACCAGTCCATACAAATAAAAAGGAACCTTCCCGTCTCATGCTATCCATTAGTCGTGCACCACATGCGACAGTTCCCCATGCTCCGCTCCTTCGGGGCACCCCGAACGATGAAGAGGCATCTGGTCCTTGCAGGTCGGTTTTTCTGCCAGATATCCTGCCGTCGAAAATAGAATACCGACGTACCGGCCGAGAATGTGAAAAGACTTTTCAGAGCTGCGATTCATGATTTCCCTTGCGTCATTTGCTGATGAGCGTGGCTTGAGCTTGGATGAGCTGATCCCGGTCGCGGAGAGATTTCCTTTTCGCCTGAGTGAGCATTACGGGAGTCTCATCGAGGCTCCCGGAGACCCCATCTGGCGTCAGGCGATACCAGATCCTGCGGAACTGTTCGATACGGGGGGCTATGACGATCCCCTCGCGGAGGAAAGCCTCTCCCCGGTACCCAACCTTGTCCATCGCTATGCGAACCGCGTTTTGTGGCTGGTGAGCCATGAATGCGCCGTGCATTGCCGGTTCTGCACCCGAAAGAGGAGATGGGGAGAACCGGTGCCCTTTACGGAGGAGCTGTTCCAGGCCGGGCTCAGGTACATCAGGGAAGACCGGCAAGTCAAGGATGTCCTGCTTTCGGGGGGTGATCCCCTGCTCCTCCCCGTGTCCCGCCTGAAAACGATTATCGCATCCCTCAGGCGGATTCCCCACGTGGAGATCATCCGCATCGGCACCCGCATCCCTTGTGCACTTCCAGGGAAGGTCACCCCTGATCTGGTTCAAATGCTCTCCGAGCATCACCCTCTCTATGTGAACATCCACTTCAACCATCCTTTGGAGTTAACAGACGCATCGAGGGAGGCCTGCAGGAAGCTGGCCGGCGCTGGGATTCCCCTCGGGAGCCAGACAGTGCTCCTGCGCGGGGTGAATGACGATGTGGACACGCTCAAGGAGTTACTGGAGGGACTGCTCAGGATGAGAGTACGTCCGTACTATCTCATGCAGATGGACCTGACGCGGGGTACCGGGCATTTTCGTACCCCTATCGGCACCGGTCTGAAAATCCTTGCCGAACTGAGAAACCGTATCTCTGGACTGGCTCTACCCCATTTCGTCATCGACCTGCCTGGAGGACACGGTAAGGTCCCCCTGATCCCCAATTACATTGAAGGGATTGAAG
>JAAYUJ010000423.1 GCA_012517775.1 Deltaproteobacteria bacterium | reverse complement strand
TGGCAAGGGGATTGGACTCACCATTCATGTATTTCCACAAGAGCCCCGGCCTCATGAGACTCAAGGCAAAGTCGGGACTGACAAGCCGACTTCCATGATGGTCTCGCAACAGCACTCAGGAGGCTGATTCTGTCATTTCCTCGTGCTCTTCGTGAGCTTCGTGGTGAGAGTCTGTTCGGTTGCGGCTTCGCTATACCAACCCTTTCGAGGTGATTCGACGAGTCCGGCAGTGTCCGCGTATGACTTGCCGCTAGCGGGCACACTCCACCGCGAGATCACCTTGTGCCAGCCTCTTCTTTCGCAACTGGTAGAGCACACCCACTGCCAGCGCGGCAATTCCTGTGAGATCTGTGTACGTCCCCGGGTCGATCAACATGAGCCCTGCGGCGAAAAACCACACCCTCTCCCATCGGGCCATGGGGGCAAAACAGAAACCGATCATGGACACCCCGGCCCCGAACATGCCGCTACTCGCCGTAACGAGATTCTGAATGAGTTTGAAAGCGGTCGTATCGATAAGGAGCATTGCCGGGTTATAAACAAAGATATACGGGACGAGGAAAGCACCGATGGCCAGCTTGGTCGCGGTAAATCCCGTCTTCATGGGATCCGACCTGGCAATCCCCGATCCGGCGTACGCCGCAAGTGCCACGGGGGGAGTGATGTCCGCCACGATCCCGAAGTAGAAGACGAACATATGGGCAGCGAGTGGGGGTACTTTCAGAAGGATCAGGGCGGGGGCCGCGATGGTGGAGGTGATGATGTAGTTTGCTGTTGTGGGCGCCCCCATACCGAGAATCAGTGAGGTGATCATGGTGAAGAAGAGGGTTGGCAGCAGATACCCACCGGCCAGATCGATGAGACCGTGAGCGAGCTTCAGGCCAAGGCCGGTCAGGGTTACGACGCCGATGATGATGCCTGCGGTGGCACAGGCAATGGCCACTCCTATGGCATTCCTGGCGCCCATCTCGAATCCGTCAGCGATGTCCCGAAGACTCATCCGCGTCGATTTGCGCAGGGCACCCGCCAGAATGCAGGTTGCCAGACCCATGAGAGCTGCATAGAGGGGAGTGTACCCCGTCAGCAGAAAGCCAATAATAGCAATAAGAGGCAGGAAGAGGTGTCCCCGTTCCGCCATGACCACACCGAAACGGGGAAGCTCGTCCCGGCTCATACCCCGAAGCTTGCAACGCCTCGCTTCAAAGTGGACCTCGATGAAGACGCCGAGGAAATAGAGACAGGCAGGTATGGCTGCGGCTTTGGCAATGTCGAGGTAGGGGATGTTGATGAATTCAGCCATGATGAAGGCCGCCGCCCCCATGATGGGTGGCATGATCTGCCCGCCTGTAGATGCGGAAGCCTCCACCGCCGCGGCAAATTCCGGCCGGTAGCCCAGCCGTTTCATCATGGGAATGGTGAAGCTCCCCGATTCAACGGTATTAGCCACCGAACTCCCGGAAACCATTCCCTCCAGAGCACTCGTGACCACGGCCACCTTCGCGGGCCCCCCGGAGGCCCAGCCCGCGACGGCGTTGGAGATGTCGATAAAGAGCTGGCCCAATCCGCTTTTCTCCCGGAAGGACCCAAACAGGACAAACAAGTAAATGAAGGTGGCCGATACTCCGAGAGGGATACCCATGATGCCTTCCGTCGTCAGGTACATGTGAGAGGCGATGCGCTCGAGAGAATACCCCCGATGGGCCAAGAATCCAGGGAAGTATGGGCCAAAATAGGCGTAAAGCAGGAACACGATGGCGATGCTGATGATGGGAATTCCCACCACACGTCTCGCCGCTTCCAGGGTCAACAGGATTCCGAAGCCGGCGAACACGTAATCAACGGTGGCATAATCCCCTCCAGCCTGCATGATCCTATGATAGTTGAGCATCATGTAAAGCCCGACGTAACATGCAAACGCTGCGAGGAGGTAATTGTACCACCTGAGACGATTCGACGTCTTGCTGTGGCGAAAGGGAAAGAGAAGAAAAACCAGGACAAAGGAAAAGGCGAGATGTATGGATCGCTGCAACTGGGCGGGCAGGAGACCGAAGGCGGCGGTATAAACCTGAAAGCACGAGAAGGCCACCCCGATACAGTAGACGATCCATCTGGGAATTCCAGTGAGCTTGCGTGCAGCCGATTCCCTGTCCACATGCCGCAGGATTTCTTCAAGCTCCTCCTTGGAAACCTCCTCTACGTCCCTGCCTGCATCCATCGCAGAAGGATCCCCGAAGCTCTCCTTTTCCTTTTCGTTCACCGTTCACACCTGCCTTTCATGACACAATAAAGAGAGACCTTGCGCACACGGAAGGAGAGCGCACTTCCCGGCTCCGCCAGTCTCGAAAGAGGGATTTCCCTTCCCTTGAGGATGAGGGTGTGGTTGGCTACCCTTCCCACGCGGACGACGAAATCGGTTACCGGCCGATTGACGGTCCATTCAAGCCATCCGTCACCCATCACCTTGAGTGTTCCCTCATCTGTGGATGAATCAGGCATGCCGGCACCGAATGAGTCAAAACGGGATTTCACGATGATGATCCGCTTGTCGTCAGCCCTCAGGGTGTCGTACACTGGCCGCCTGTTGACTGAATGGATGAAAGAGAGCACGAACTCTTCGCCCCGCGTCAAGCGTGAGCACAGAACCCGTTCCCCGTTGGATTTGGTGATTTCGAGAATCTGAGCGTGAGGTCGGAAAAACAAGACCGCCGAGACACAAGCACCTGCAATGAATAAGACAATCCGTGAGGAAGGAAAGCGCATTCCTGCCTTCTGCTTCCCTCTAACAGTCATCTCCTTCCCATACTGACCCGAGAAGGAGATGGCCGCACATATTCTGGGTTAAAAGCCATCATGGCATGAGAACGGAGAAGAACATTTCTGCGAAGACACCATGCCATCCCGTCGTATCATTTCATAATCCCCTTTTCCTTATAGTACTTCACCGCTCCGGGATGGAATGGGATGGAAACGCCTGTAACAGCTTTATTGAGATTCAGCTCCTTCCCTTTAGCATGGGCTGATGCCAGATCCGCCTGGTTTTCGAAAAGGGCCTTGGTCAGGGAATAGACCACGTCGTCCTTTGCTGCGTCGGTCACGATCAGTACTGCGTTCACTGCCATGGTATTCACATCTTCAGCCATCTCTTTGTATGTGTTGGCCGGGATTTTTGCTGGGGAGAGGAAAGGATACTTCTTCTCCAGCTGTTTCATCGGCTCCCCTGTGATACTCAGAATTCGGATGGCATGCTGCGTGCTGACATCCATGATGGCGGAATTGGGAATGCCAGCCGTTACGATGAAAGCATCGATGTGCCTGTCCTTGAACTGCTCCGCGCTTTCTGAAAAGGAGAGATACTGCGCCTTGATGTCTTCCTTGGAAATTCCATATGCATCGCACAACTGACGAAAATTTGCCTCGGTTCCACTGCCCGGAGCTCCAACGCCGACCCTCATCCCCTTGAGACCGGCAAAATCCTTGACAGGGCTGTCAGCCGCCACGACCACCTGGATGATTTCGGGGTAAAGAACAGCAACGGCTTTCATGTTGGTTAGCTTTTCCTTGAAAGCTTCCTTGGCATTGAAGGCAAAATCGAGGGTGTCACTCTGAACCAGTGCGAGCTCCGCTTCTTTCTTGCTGACGAGTCGCACATTCTCAGCGGAAGCCCCGGTGGTCTGGGCTGTCACGTTCATCCCCGGTATTTTGGAATTCCAGATCTTCGCCATGGCTCCGCCAAACGGATAGTAAGTTCCCGCTGTTCCTCCCGTGGCGAGAATCATTTGAACATCCGCCGCTTGAACCGCGCTGAACAATCCGATCAAAGCCAGACATAACACGGTGCCCAAAAGAGTCTTCCTCATGTTTGATCTCCTCTTTTACAAATGAGTTTTCAGATGTTTTGTCAATTGCCGCGCCTGG
>JAAYUJ010000422.1 GCA_012517775.1 Deltaproteobacteria bacterium | reverse complement strand
TTCTACTCCAGGGAGACAACACAGGTCACGGCCATTCCCAATGCCTGATCCGAGGCCGGTTTTCGAATACCCCATAGGATCTGCGAAATTTTCGAACTTTCTACCCGCAGTAGAGTGCAAGCATCTCAAAGCTTGGCCTCAGGCGTGAAGGTGAGCTGCTACAGCTGTAATGGGATGATTCGACTGGTGAAACTGAGAGGACACATACGGGCGTTTCACGGACACGGTCAAGAAAGACGCCGCAATCAGGTTGGGTGAGAAGGGTCTTGGGACAGGATCAGTTTTGGCGGGAATGGTGCAGATTGCAACAGAAACAAAAAAGGGAGTCACTCCGCGGCAGCTGACTCCCTGATCTTTCCGGCTGGAGGCGGCAACCGGATTTGAACCGGTGAATAACGGTTTTGCAGACCGCTCCCTTACCACTTGGGTATGCCGCCCCTTTTGCCTGTTGTCTAATGGAAATCCCTCGCACTGTCAAGGGGAAGTTCCGGATGCCGGAAGGCAACGTGACATGAGGAAAGGCCACCAAAATGTGAGTCTCCGCGATTCATACGCCGTGTTCTCAGGAGAATGGCAGCCAAGCCTCCGGATCGCCCCATGGAAGCTGCCCCCTTGCGCCGGTCAACCTGAGATTTGGATATCAGCAATCCCTCAATAAGACAAAAAAAGGGCAAAGTGCCTTGACCCTCCCGGCCCTGCCCTATTAGTATACTAAGTTCAACCGCGACTACCAATCCGACAGAAAGGACGATTCCATGGGAGCAGTACTATCGGCAGGAGACCTGCGCAAGGGACTCAAACTGGAGATCGACGGGGACCCTTATCTCGTGGTGGATTTTGAGTTTTCAAAGCCGGGCAAGGGTCAGGCCCTCTATCGGTGCCGGCTAAGGAACATGATCACCGGGTCTCAGTTCGACCGCACATACCGGTCAGGAGACAAGTTCAACGGGGCCGATCTTGAGGAACAGGAGATGCAGTTCCTTTATGAACAGGGCGACAAGTACCACTTCATGAGCACATCCACATACGAGCAACTCGAACTGTCCGGCGATCAGGTCGGGGATGCCAGGAACTACCTCACCGAAAACCTCACGGTCAGCATGTTGCTCTTCCAGGGGCGTCCCATCGGCATCAATCTCCCCAACTTCGTGGAGTTGAAAGTGGTGCAGGCAGACCCCTGGATCAAGGGAGACACGGCTGCCGGCGCAACAAAACCTGTTACCCTGGAAACCGGTTTTGTCATTCAGGTCCCTCTTTTCATTGAAGCCGGACAGGTGATCAAATTGGACACCCGGACGGGAAGCTACGTAGAAAAGGTTAAATCGGCATAAGATGGGCCTGGCAGAAAAGTTGTCCGAAAAACGCCCTTATCTCGAAGCTCGGTCAAGGATTCTTCAGGCCGTCCGTACCTTTTTCCACACCGAAGGCTTTCTGGAAGTGCAGACGCCTCTGATCACCCGGGCACCGGCCCCGGAAGCACACATCGACGCCGTTTCATTGAGGGACGGCGGCTATCTCATCACGAGTCCGGAACTTTTCATGAAACGCCTTCTCGCCGCCGGCTATGGGAGGATCTTTCAAGTCACCCCAGCCTTTCGGAAGGGCGAGCACGGGCGGTATCATCACCCTGAATTCACCCTTCTCGAATGGTATCGCGCCCATGCGGACTACACAGATCTCCTGGAGGATTGCCGCAGCCTGCTTCAATTCCTGAGCGACAGCTCAGGTGGGATTCCTGGAGCCGATCACCGCGGCGAGCATCCATTTGCCGAAGTCCCATGGGAGGTCCACACGGTCCGTGAAGCCTTTGCCAGGTTTGCAGGCTGGTCCCCCGGCCCGGATGTGGACCAGGAACTGTTTGACAGGACACTCGTGGAAACTGTGGAGCCCAGACTCGGATTTCCCAATCCTTGTATTCTGAAGGATTACCCCGCAAACCAGGCCGCCCTGGCAAGGCTGAAACGAGATGATTCCTCGGTGGCCGAACGCTTCGAAGTCTACTGGAAGGGCGTCGAACTGGCCAACGGCTTCAGTGAGCTCACAGACCCCCGCGAACAAAGGGAACGCTTTGAGGTTGCCAACCATCTGCGCAGCGGTCTCGGTTTTTCCCCGTATCCCATGCCCGAAGCCTTTCTTGAGAGCCTCGAAGATCTTCCACCCTGCGCGGGCATCGCTCTGGGGTTTGACCGCCTGGTTATGCTCCTGACGAACGCCAGCCGCCTCGATGAGGTCGTCGCTTTCCCACCCGGCTCCGAATGAAGCTTCCTTCCCTTCCGAGAGGTCCTTTCAACCCCAAAGCAGCCTTCTCCGGGAACAGACGATCCTTTTCATCACTTCACTCACGGGCATAGTGCATCACGGCTGTGCAGGAGACTCTCCTCTTCCTGCTTCAGGATCCCCCGCATAAAATGCCATACCGGCAAAAGTGACGAAGGAATTCAACTGGTCAACGGTTGCGTAGGTGTGATGGAGAACCTCGCCATAGGCCTTCCCTTCCACTGCCCTGGCCATAATGTATAGTGGCGAGATCCCGCAGATTCTTCTCCGATTCTCTTCCCTCTTCACCTTTTCCATGAAACCCGCCGCATCGCAACGGATGAGGTAATCCAGCAGGATCCGGTCAGCGGCGATGTGATCGGAAATTGTCCCTTGGTGTGGCCTTGATGCATCACCGTAGCGCGGTCCAATGTGGGCCAGATCCACACTGGCGATGATCCCAACGGGACGGCCGACCAACCGGGATAAATCCCATATGATTTCAGCCATCTCATCCAGATACCCCCTTTCCTTTTCCCACTCTTCGGGAGAGAAGGAGCAGAGCATCGGTACGATCGTGGCGTTCGGCTGAATATAGGCCAGAAAAACCGCTTGAAATTCAACGGTGTGCTCCCTTTGGTGGGTGAACTCGGCAGCCAGGATGTCCCTCGATGCGAGCCGGCGTATCAGCTCACAACATTCCCTGTCATGCCGGACCATCCCGATTGGGGTTTCGAAATCCTTACAGGTCAAGGCAAAGTAGTTCTCAAGAGGCTCGTGTCCCGTACCCAGTACGACCCATGTCTCCGGAGCGACTGCCTTGCCGACCGCCTGATAGGCACGGGCGAAACATGTGCCACCCGCCTGTATGTCAATGTGGGGCGCCACGAGTCCAACCAGCCTCTTCCCCTTTCCATCCGCACGCGCTCCCTCAACCATATCCGGTGAATTTGCCGGTTCCTCCATGAAATAGGCCTGCAACTGCGTTCTCAGGGAATCCGGATCCTCCGGGTAGCTCTTCCCGGCAAATTGCATCCTTTTCACAGGATCTCCACGAAATCGAGCGAGAGCTTCCGACACAGCTTCCAAGAACCTCTCATTTTCCAGGAATAAATGTTCGTCCAGCTTATCCACGATTGCATTCAACTGCTCCGAATAGAGCAGCTCTCCCGTGCATCTCATGTGGTAAGCCTGCAAATCTCTAAGAGAATTCCCACCGTTCATTTGTCCCACAAGAGCAGCCAGTTGCGGCGAGATGAGAAGGGAATCGCTGCAGTAACCCAGACGGTCCCTGAGGAGAATCATGCGCTTGCCGTCATAGTCCACCGGCATCGCCTCGAGACCATGCCTCACTTTAGGAAAATCCGAAGCCATATGGTAATGCTCCCAAACATTGTGATTGTTGTCCAACCTGCCCCTCAGGAATAATCCTCTCCAATTGAGATATCGAAGTGGGAATGCAGCCTTTCAGCCTTGATGAGTATAACAGACATCCCGTTGTCTGGAATGGAATCCAGATCTGCTCCTCAATTTTTCCGCTGGTCAGATCGCCATCCATTTTGACCGGCACAAAGGCAAGCAAGCCAGGAACAATTCGGGATGTGTGCTTCACCTCTTTTCACAGTGAAGTCGTTGACTCCCCATATCAAATGTGTTAGTCAAGGCAAGTTATACTCTATTGTTTTTTTTTACATTTTTCTTCCATGTTTGCAGGGACGGGTATGTTCTCCATGAGGTTTTTCCTTTCTATCCTTTGCGTCTGTATGGTACTTCCCAGTTGTGCCCGGCAGGGCTTCCGGCCAAGCTTCTACACCAGCACAGTCCTCACTGCTCCCCTCCAGCAGTCTTTGCCACAGGCGGATGTCTATTACAGCTATCTGGCAGCTCAGAGCCAACTGCGGGACAATCAGCTCGACAATGCCGCCGAGTCATACCAACAGGCACTGAGAAAAGACCCCGCTTCTCCCATGCTCCTCACCGAATATGCCGCCCTCTGTATCCGACAGGGCAAGGTGGACCTTGCACTGAAAAACGCAGAGGATGCCGTGAGAATTGACCCCCGGTATCTGCCGGCCCACTTGCTCCTCGGTCAGCTTTATGCCGGTTTGGGACAGGGCAGCAAAGCAGTGGAGGCATACAAACGTGTGATCGAAGCCAAACCTGACGGGGAGGATGCTTACCTCCTCCTGGGTACCCTGTACGCTCAGATGGGGCAATTTGCCGAGGCGATGGAAGTCTTCGACAAACTCCGAAGAATGCATCCGGACAACTCCATGGTCCTGTACTACAAGGCCCGCATCTTCCTGGACATGAAGTTTTACAAGCAGGCGGAATCCATGTACAGGGATGTTCTCTCCATGGATCCCCTTTTTGAGAATGCGCTCCTCGATCTGGCATACATTTACGAAGTGACCGACAGGATGCGGGAAGCAGAAAAGACATACCTGCGGATCATTTCTTTCAATCCCGGCAGCGTTCAGGCACACAACCGCCTGGGCAACCTGTACATGCGAGAAGGCAAGTCGGAGAGAGCCCTCGGTCAATTCGGGGAACTGATCGCCCTGAACCGCAGAGATCCGGAGAGTCGGCTCAAGATTGGGATCATCCATCTGCAGCAGAAGAACTACGACGCAGCTATTCAGGATCTTTCCGATCTACTCAAAGAAGAGCCGCAACTCGATCAGGCATTATTCTACCTCGGCACCGCATATGAAGAGAAGGGAGATCTCGGCCAGGCGGTGGTCAACTACCGGTTGATCCCCCGCAACAGCCCCTTGTGGAGTGCGGCGCAGATTCGCCTTGCAATGGCTTTTACCAAGATGAAGGACTATCGAAGCGGGATAGAGACGATTCAGGGAGCCATTGCAAATTTTCCGGACACTCAAGAGCTATACCTCTATCTCGCAGTCATTTACGAAGAGGACAAGCGCTACCCAGAGGCAATGAGCGCCATAGAAAAAGGCCTGGAAAAATCTCCGGCCGATGTGGACCTGCTCTTTCGCAAGGGAGTCCTCTTCGACAAGATGGACCGCAAATATGAAGCCATTGATGTCATGGAGCGCGTTCTGCAGATCGACCCCAAGAATGCCAACGCCCTCAACTACATTGGATACACATATGCCGAGATGGGAACGCATCTCCAGAAGGCAAGACAGATGGTCAAGAAGGCACTGGATCTGGAGCCTGAAGACGGTTACATCATGGACAGCATGGCCTGGGTTTATTTCAAGATGGGGCAAAACAGGAAGGCCCTGGAGATCATTCTGGAAGCCCTGAAGAGAGTCCCACACGACCCGGTGATCCATGAGCACCTAGGCGACATCTACATGAGCCTGGGGAAACGTGAAAAGGCCATTGAAGCTTATCAAAAGGCTATTGAGATGCAGCATACGGAACCTGAAAGAATCGAGGAAAAGCTCAGGGCAATCCAATGAAACCTCGCCCCCCACATTTGGTTCTCTTTTCCCTTGTGGCAATCCTCATGGCAGGATGCGGGCCCAAGCCTCCGGTTGCTCTGCTCCCGGAGACCGTTCCCATCCAGGAACTGGTGGCCAGACTGCGGACACGGAGTGAATTCTGGCAGGGATACCAGGCCCGGGTAAACGTCAAAGGAGAAAGCGCCAGGAAGAATTTCAGCGTGCATGCGGTGATTGTAGCAAATCTTCCCGACCAGCTGAGGTTCGAAGCCAACAAGCTCGGCCAAACCGTCGGGGTGCTTGTCTTCAACCGCAACAGATCAACTCTGTGGATTCCTTCCGAGCAGGTCGCTTACAGGGCATCAAAAGGCGAAGACCTGATCGAATACTTTCTGGGAGCCACCATCCCACCCGAAGCGTTCAGCAGAAGTCTCATCGCGTCCTTGTCCATGGATCAGATCAGGAGTCTGCAGCCGATTCCAGGCCAATCCCGTCTGCTGCTCCATTCAGGGAAATCGGAGATTGACGCTGCCTACACATGGAAGCTTTCGCCGGGCGTCGAATCCATCGAAAGCGCTCAGGTACGCCAGGGGGCCCGCCTTTACTCGGTGATTTATGATCCCCCTGTCAGCCTGGATGCCGAGGGCCACCCGCGAAAGATCAGCTTTGTCTCGGAGGAATGGCAACTGGAGGTCAAAATCGAGCAATTGGCACCTGCTGTGGGCTCCCCGGAGTCCGCCTTTGAACTGCCTATTCCGGGCGGCACCCGCCTGGTTGATCTGGCTGCAGTTCAATGAGTGCACGAGTGAACAGAGATGGTGAAGCGTTTCATCGTGGACAGCATGCTTGGAAAGCTTGCAAAGTGGCTTCGAATTCTTGGTTTCGATGCCCGCTCCAGGCACATCTCCTCACAAAGGCAGGTTAGTGAGTGGATGACGGAAGGATTCATCGTCGTCACACGCAATCGCCGATGGGGCTCCCAGCACCCCGTCGTTCAACTGGACACCAACGACCCCATGCAACAGTTGCAGCAGGTCATTCGCATCTGTGGGATTCGCAGAGACGAGGCAACACCGCTTGGACGATGCATTCTCTGTAACGAGCCGCTCGATCTGATTTCAAGGGAAGAAGCTCTCGGGAAAGTCCCGGATTTCATTTATGAGACTCATGTTCGTTTTCATCGTTGCCCCTGTTGCCGCAAGATTTACTGGTATGGGAGTCACCCCAGGCGCATCATGGACCGCCTGGAGCATGAGACGGGATGGTCGATCTGAAACCATGCAAAGACGGGAGGGAAAGGATGACAGCGATTCTTAAGACCGCCAGGGACGTGCTTCTCAGGACTCTCTATTTCTCACTTCAGAATGGAATGACGGCTTATCGATGGTTGTTGCGTTTTTTTAAAATCCGACTCCACAACTGGAAGAAATGCGGAGCACAAAAGGCTTTGGACAGAGAACTCAAGCAACTGGGAACCGGGATCTACTCCCTTTACGCTCGGGACGAAGGAGACTGGCAGAATGCTCCGTCAGTTCAGCAGCAAATCCGGGCCGTCAAGGAAGCTGAAGGGAAGTTGCTACAGGCTGACGCACTGAGGGAAGCGATTGACGCCGACTATGCCGAGAAGAAAGAGAAAATCAGGGAAAAATACGCCGCTAGGAAAGCCGCAATCGGCCCAGAAGGGGAATGATCCCGACAGGGTTTTTCTTTTCGCGAGCACGGGTCCGCTCAAAATTCCCCACCCATGGTCCTGTTGAGATGACGAAACGTCGCAGGTAACAGGTAAGATTGCAGGTTCATCAGGGGGGGTATTGGCTCTGCACCACACAATCCGATGGATCTCCCTGGATCTTTTTGAGGGCGTGTGGCAAGGCGGGCAGGATCACCTCGAAATTCTCCATGGCTCCCCCGGGACTTCCCGGCAGATTGACGATGAGGGACCTGCCTCGAATGCCGACCACACCCCGGGAGATCATGGCGTGGGGGGTCTTTGCGAGGCTTGCATGACGCATGGCCTCGGCCATACCGGGCACCAAACGTTCGATGACCGAAAGGGTCGCCTCCGGAGTTACATCTCTGGGAGCGACTCCTGTTCCCCCTGTGGTGACAATGAGGGCCGTTTCGCTGTTGTCGGCGAGACGGCGGAGTGCCTCTTCTATCTCCTGCCTCTCATCGGCGACGACGCCGTAATGCTCGACTTGATAGCCCTCTGCGGAAAGCCTCTCACGAAGAAGTCTCCCTGAAAGGTCTTCTCTTTCCCCCTTTGCCCCCCGGTCACTCACCGTGAGCACTGCTGCAGTTCTACTGAAACAGATTACCGGATCGTCGATATGGCCATGTGCAGGGTTTCCCATTCTCACCTCTTCTGCAGGATATGCCTTTTGGCTGCGTTGGCCACAGCGGCAGGGACGGATTTGCTTCTTGAAATCTCTTTGAGATCATTCGCCGGGAGGGTTTGAACCATTTTTATGGAGATGGCCAGAGGAGTCTTCGGATTCTTCGCCAAAGCCGAACGGACCTGGTAAAGTTTGGTCCACTCCCGGTTGTTGGCAATTCTTCGAAGCACCTCTTCATCCACATTTCGCGAATAGGCGATGGAGGTCACCTCCCCTTCCGTTATCCGGGGATTATTGATGATGGCAAGCTGAACCATCCGGTTGCTGTCGCGAATGAGCAGAACTCTGGACTCCTTGTCTCCTGTCATGGCGATGCGGATCTTTTCGGAAACCTTCAGCCTCTGAAGCCTCTGGACAAGGCTTTCGTTCTTCTCTTCACTGCCTTCTCCATCTTGTCCGGCCTCGTCCTCTTCGTCATCCGGAATTCCCGACTGCTCATCGAGAAAGCGCACGGCATCGATGAGCAGGTACTCCCAGGGCTTCATGATCGTAGGCTCGATGCTTCCATCGTAAGGAAGGGTTTCAAAGCGTCCTCCCTCCGCCTTGAGTAATTCACAAAATGCATCTTCCCCCGTCAACCCGCCGGCTTCGGCGTGGCAGACCTGCCCTCCCCGGACGTAAACCTTGCCGACGGATCCTGCCGACTCAAGCACAAAGACGCGGTCCATGCGCGTCATGCATGCCAACTGAACCAAGTCCGTCAATACGATGGCTTCGATGATTCCAGAAAAGCCCCTGCCATTGGAATGAGAATCGCATTTCCCTTTCGCCCCTGTTGAAGCAGCCCTCTCATTGCCATATCGAATGGCCTCGATGAGGAGATACTCCCACGACCGGTTAATGGATGCAGTTCTCTCCTCAGGCAGGGCTCCGATTTGAAACCGCCCACCATCCCAACTGAGCATCTCGCAGAAGGCCCCCTCTCCTTCCAGCCCGTCGGCTTCCGCATGAATCACTGACCCGGAATCAACCAGGATGTCGCCCTTCCCATGGCGGGACTCGACCAGAACGCTGTGACTCATTTTAGAGAGACATGAGAGCTGAATGAAGTCAAGCAATCGGACTTCGTCGATCACCCCCGTGTATCCACGTTTTGGATTCAAAACTTGTGTCATATTCGTCTTATCAGGGAAATCATTCTGCTCGTTATATCCAGACGCAGAGGCTGCCTGCATTGGAGGGCCTTCCGGATCGCCTTCTCTTCATACAGTCAGTAGAATCGGCTGATTCGAGGTGAATCTATAGATAAACAGAAATGTGCATCCTGCAAAGGTATTTCCGTTTATGGCTCAATATCTTCCCCTAAATCGAAGATCAGTTTATTGGCACACGCACTGCCGTTCGGGACGGTATCGAACCACAAATGCAGACCTCCGCAGGAGGCTATAATGGCAAAGGGGGCAATTGCCCCCCATGCTTTCAGACAACATCAGTTCATATATCATAGGAGAACGCCGGTCGGCGGAATTCCATCCACACCACCGACCGCTCTTCCTCTGACAAGAAGCGGAGATCCCTATTTTTCCTCTTCCCTGGAAGCCTCGATGATTTTCTCCTGAATCTGCGCCGGTACTTCTTCATAATGGGAAAACTTCATGGTGAACATGCCACGTCCGGCGGTCATGGAACGGAGATCAGGCGCATACTTGAGGACTTCAGCAAGGGGAACATTCGCTTTCACGATTTGTTTCTTCCCCTTGGTCTCCATTCCAAGAACCCTTCCACGGCGTGAATTCAGATCGCCGATGATATCACCCATACAGTCGTCGGGGATAGTGACTTCCATGGTCATGATAGGTTCCAGCAAGGTGGGCTTCGCCTCCAGCACGGCTTTCTTGAAAGCCATGGACCCTGCAATCTTGAACGCCATTTCGGAGGAATCCACCGTATGGTAGGAACCGTCCACGAGATCGACCTTGAAATCCACTACGGGATAACCGGCAAGGGCACCCTCCAGGCACGCTTCCGCTATCCCTTTTTCCACTGCGGGAATGTATTGTTTGGGAATCACTCCTCCTACGATCTTGTCTTGAAACTGAAATCCCTCACCCCTCGGCAGTGGTTCCATCTCAATCCAACAGTCTCCATACTGGCCACGGCCACCTGATTGCTTCTTGTATTTCCCCTGAACACGAGCCCTGCCCTTTATGGTTTCCTTGTAAGAAACCTTGGGGAGCTTCAGGTTCACTTCCACGCCGAACTTTCTCTTCAACTTGTCGACAGTTGCCTCAATGTGAATCTCCCCCATACCCGAAAGAATCATTTCTTTGGTTTCCTCGTTACGCTCCAGCTTCAGGGTGAGGTCCTCTTCCATGAGGCGCGACAATGAAGAGAAGATCTTCTCTTCGTCTCCCTTGCTCTTGGGTTCAACCGCAAGAGAATAGATTGCAGGGGGAAGATCGATGGGGGGGAAAACAATGGCCTCCTTCTCAGCGCAGAGAGTGTCCTGGGTCGTCGTTTCCTTGAGTTTGGCCACGGCAATAATCTCTCCGGGACCCGCGCTTTCGACGGGTTCCTGTGTCTTGCCCTTGAGGCGCAGAAGCTGGCCGAATCGCTCTTTCACATCTTTGGTGCTGTTGTAAACGGTCGAATCCGAGCTCAAGGTTCCCGAAAAGATGCGCAACACGGAAAGCCGACCGGCATAAGGGTCGCTGATGGTCTTGATCACAAGACCACTGAACGGTCCCTGCGGATCAGGCTCTCGGAAGACTTCCCGATCACTTCCCGGCTCCAGGCCCTTGATCGCTCCTCTGTCCAATGGAGAGGGCATACATTCCACAAGGAGATCGAGAAAAGGCTGGATTCCCATGTTCACATAACCTGAGCCGCAGGAGATGGGAACGAGCTTGCCGGTCGTCACGGCGGTGCGCAGACCCGCCTTCACTTCAGCAGGATCCAATTCCCCTGTATCGAGGTACTTTTCCAGCAGTTCGTCATCGGATTCCGCCACACGTTCGACAAGTTCTTCCCTATAATGGGCCGCCTGTTCGGCCAGATCCGCGGGCATCTCCTGGACCTCGAACTGGCCGCTGTCCCCTTTGGTATAGATGTAGGCCTTCCCGCTCAAGATATCCGCAACCCCCTTGAAATTCTCGGCTGATCCGATGGGAATCAGGAGGGGAACACATTGTTTTCCGAAATTGTTTTGCACGGCTTCGACGGCTTTTCCGAAATCCGCCCGCTCACGATCCATTTTGCTGATGAAAACCAGCCGGGCCTGCCCAAATTCACCGGAAAACTCCCAGACCTTTTCGGTCTGAACTCTTATTGCATCCACAGCGTCCGCCAAGATGACGACACCGTCCGCACCCTGCATGGAAGTCTTGGTTTCCGCGATGAAATTGAAATCCCCCGGTGTGTCGATGATATTGATCTGGTGTTTCTTCCAGTTCAGCGTATTGAACGCACTGCTGATAGTGACTTTCCGTTTCATCTCTTCCGGTTCGTAGTCCATCACCGAGGTCCCCTCATCCACCTTTCCAAGGCGGGTTGTCACTCCCGCACTGAAAAGCATGGCCTCGGCAAGGGACGTTTTTCCAGCACCACCATGGGAAATGATAGCAAGAGTCCGAACAGTTCCTACATCCTCTTTCATACGCAAATCCTTTCTCTGAATCATTATCCCCATAAGAGGCCTGTTCTTACAGCATGGGCGGCGGACCCCTCAAGTGGAATCATCCGGAGCCGCGCAGTGTTGCCGTCAGGCAAGCCAGGGGGCTGGAGCCCACAAAGAGGCTGTGCGCCAGGACTCTATTCAGGTTCAAGATGCAGCCATCCGCAGCGAGTCCTGCTCGGATCAACAAACCGGAGAAATGACATTCTTTGGCACCCGGCAGCCCTGTGAAAGGAGAAGGCGGCAGGCTGTTCCCATATGCCTTGATGTGGAAGAACCTGACATGCCCCCTGATCATCCGGGAACTGAAACTTTTGAAATACTGAGGAAAAAACAAAAATTGAGAATAGGACAATCTACCGGGGAAAGTCAAGTGATTTCGTGGCGATTCTCTTTGAGGGCAACCATTCTGAGGACTTTTTCGTTGATTTTTCCCCCCTGTGTGTTAATAAGTTGTTTTTTCTATTGCGTTTTTGCTGCCTCTATATCAGCAATGGTTGATCGGAGGCGGGATCGGAAGAACTGATGCAGAATCCCTTGAGCTTACAACAGGCAATCGACCTTTTTGCTGCGCATCTGCAGTTCGAACGCGGGCTCAGTGAAGAGACCGTACGGGCTTATACGAGTGATCTCAGGCAGTTTCATGAACTCGC